>JBBSFP010000052.1:0-9915 GCA_038238625.1 Tepidisphaerales bacterium | reverse complement strand
TTTGGACAGGGCATCCAGGTTGATATCGCGATGTGCATGCGTCGGTGATTCGCCGATACGGACGGCCTGCAAATCCGATAGCAGGTCCGCGGTGGCGTGATAGCGATCTTCGCGCCGCTTGGCCATTGCGACATCAATGATCTCTCCGATCCCTGCTGACAGGGCCGTGTTGACATGATCAGCGGGCACCAGCGGCTGTTTCAGATGTTTGTGCATCACCGCCGTCGGAGTTTCGCCATCAAAAGGTGCACGACCGGTCACAAGATGGTAGAGGGTTGCGCCCAGCGAATAGACATCTGCGCGGAAATCAATGTCCACATCCCCGCGAATTTGCTCAGGACTTATGTAATAGGGTGTCCCGTATGCTTTACCTGCCTCTGATTCAGCGGCTTCCTTATCATCCATCGCCCGCGCCAGACCAAGGTCGGTTAGCTTTGCCACACCCGCGGTGTTGAGCAGGATGTTTTTTGGCTTGACGTCACGGTGAATCAGGCCACGCTCGTGGGCATGCACCAGGGCATCAGTGATCTGGATGATGATATCCAGCGCTTCGAATTCCGAAAAAATCTTTCCCTTGCCGGCCGGTGGGGCTGCCATCCAATCATAGAGCGTGTCACCCTCGACATATTCCATCACAAAGTAGTGATAGCCATCGGGGGATACATTCACATCGATGGCTTGCACGATGTTGTTATGCGACAGCCGGGCGGCGGCCTTCCCCTCTTTATAAAACCGGTCCACAAACTCCGCGTTGTCGCTCATCTTCTTTGGCAGGACCTTCACCGCCACGATGCGATCAAGCGACATCTGGCGCGCTTTGAACACCGTTGCCATCGCGCCTTTCCCCAGTTTACTAATCAACTCATATCCGGGGATCTGCGATTTGCGGCCGTTATCCGATAATACTTTGCGCAGCCGTTTGGCCTGGTTGACCGTGATGAAGCTGTTCTCCACCAACAAATCGGTCAGACTGCGCTGATTCGGATCAGAGGATTGTTTCTGCTGTTCCCTGCAAAATTGCAGTTCAGCAGGGGTTGCTAGCCCAGTGTCAACGACCAGACGGCCCACCTCAGTTTCAAGGTTTGCTGATACTCCCGAAGTGTTGCTGTCGGCTGACATGACGCTAAATGCTCTCAAACAAAGGTTCGAGCGCCAAACAATCATTAACGCGTTGAGGTGACGAGCCGTCCCGCGACTTTAAGCGCTCACAAGTGGAAACTGCGGCCCGGGTGCGTATAATTGAGCAAACCTATCTCAGGGGAAGTACTCCTGTCAAGGTGAATTCCACTAAAAAATTTGGGCTCTGTTTTTGTGTAGTTTGCAACCGGATAGGCCATGGGCAAAGTTGAACGCGAAGGGACGGCGCGGTAAAACGTGTTCTGTCGTTGAAGGAATTCTTAAATCGCGCTGCGATGCGATGGTGGCCATAGCTCAGTTGGTAGAGCGCCAGGTTGTGGTCCTGGACGTCGCGGGTTCGAGTCCCGTTGGTCACCCTTTCACCTGCCTTCGCACGTTTCCATGCTCAGCAAACGCATCATTCCCTGCCTCGATGTGGATCGGGGGCGTGTGGTCAAAGGGGTGAAATTTTTTGACCATGTCGATGCGGGCGATCCTGTGGAACAAGCCCGCACTTATCAAAACGATGGCGCCGACGAACTGGTTTTTTACGATATCACCGCCAGCCATGAGGGGCGACAAATCATGGCGGGCCTGGTGTCGCGGGTTGTTGAAGAAATCTTCATGCCGCTGACTGTGGGGGGGGGGATTCGCGAACTCGAAGATGCCACCCGTCTGATCCAGGCTGGTGCCGAAAAGGTGAGCCTTAATTCCGCAGCGGTACGCAATCCCAAACTCCTGGCGGAGGTCGCGCGCAAGTTCGGTCGATGTGCCACGGTTCTGGGTCTCGATGCCAACCGCGTTTGGCACGATGGAACCGAACATTGGGAGGTGTTCGTGAACGGGGGTCGCGTGAACACCGGCATCAAGGTGATGGACTGGATCAGACAAGCCGAATCGCTCGGTGCCGGCGAAATCGTTCTAAACGTGATGAACGCTGATGGAACGACGGCCGGTTATGACCTTGAGATGACAGCGGCCGTGAGTAACGCGGTGAAAATCCCCGTCGTGGCCAGCGGTGGCGCGGGAAACCCGCAACACCTGCTGGATGTCCTGACGATCGGATGCGCCGATGCCGCTCTGGCTGCTAGCATTTTCCACTTCCGGACGTTTACCATCCCTCAGGTTAAGCAATTCTTGAACGAACATGGGGTACCAATTCGCCTCGTGTAGCGCTTGACTAAAGTCCGCCTCCCAATGCAAAACCGAAGTGGCCCTTATGGGCGCACTTCGGTTCATTGGCTGAAGGTCAGGTTTTCGAATCCTGGGAACTACGTGGTTGAGTCCAGCGCTGCGCGATAGTCCCGTTCCGCGCGTAAACCGACGAATTTCTCAGTGATCTCACCGTTTTTGAAAATCAACACCGTCGGAATGTTCTGTATGCCGTACCGGATTGAAATTTCGCGATTGGCATCGGTGTCCACCTTACCGATTTTGGCTTTACCGGCATAGTCCTTGGCGATCTTTTCAATCGTTGGGGTGAGAGCACGGCAGGGGGGGCACCATTCTGCCCAGAAATCCACCAGCACCGGTTGCGATGCCTGCAAGACCTCAGTTTCAAAATTCTGATCCGTAATTTCCAGTATGTTTTCGGAGGCCATGACATTCACTCCCATCGTTCTGAGTTCTCAATCCAATTGCGTTCGCTCACATCGCTGCGCTTGCTGAATGTTAGATTCGGCTGCGAGATGAGTCAAACCGCAGCACATCACCCGGCGAGTGCCGGACTCTTGAGATGGGAATTATCTGCACAGCGAGACAAAACTAAGGCACGGCACCAATCATAATGCCGTAGGTTGATCAAATCTTTTCGTCTCAGCCCTGCGGAGACGCAGGCTGGCCGGCGTGCCGGTCTAAATCGGCCTTCACCTGCAGCATGGTCATGATGGCAAGACCCAGCAGCATAAGGGCGACCAGGAGCATCATACCGCTGAACCAGAGCGGGAATTGCCGGAATGATGAATCCTCATCCCCTATGAATCGAAGCAGAGCAAATACGATGCAGAGCACGGCCGTGGTGAGATAAATCGGGATGAAGGTGCGCTTGATGTTAGTGGTTTGACCACGGCGGATCGGAGAATGCGGTTTTGCCGGAGAGGGGGCTGAGTAATTTAGAGCTACCCCCGATGCACCGGGATGTCCCGCGCCCGGCTGCGGCGAGTTACCGGAGGATAGCGCCGACATGTCGGTACCAGGGGCGGCGGCGCGGTTAGACGGTGGACGCGGAGAAGAGGGCCGCACCGGGGGGGGGGGAGCCGGTGTAGCAGCGCGCGGCCGCGCAACCCCGACCGGTGCGATTCCCGGTGCGCCGCCAGGGGGCGGGGCGGTGGCCCGTGGTGCCGGGGGCACGGCACGAGGCACAGGAATGGACGGGCGTGCGGGAATGTTCGCCGCGGGTGCGGGGCCACGCGATGAGCGATCGGTTGCCCCACCGGGGGCACCCATGGGGCGCTCCTGGCCCGGGGGGCTGGAATCCAGCGCTTCGGGTGTGGGGGCAATCGAACGGTTGTCCTCAAGGGCTTCCTCGGGAACTTTTCCGCCCGCTAAAGCAGCCAGCGCCGCAGCTAGTTCGTCTTGTTCTTCCGGCATAGTAATCGCATTGTGCGCTAATGGGGTGCGAGTGTGCAATGTGTTGATTGGTCCCTCCAGATCCTTTTTTATCAATGCGTATTCCGAACAATCGCGCCGATCACACTAATCGGCTCAGCTTTTCCGACTTATCGGACGAAATTGCACAAAACCTGTGACGGGCGCATTTAAAGATTGTCGCGCCGTTTGGAACAGGCATATGATGCGCGCGATGTCGGAACCTGGCGGCTCATTTCGTGAGACGGCCATCCGACCGCCGGCGGTGGCGGGAGTTTTCTACCCCGCCGAGCCGAATGTGTGCCGGGATTTGGGTGCCACCTATCTGCAAGCCGGAGGAGAAATTCCGCAGGCTGGTAGTGGACGGGTCTGGATGGGTGGAGTCGTTCCACATGCCGCTTGGGTATGCAGCGGCGCAATTGCCGGACAGACCATCGCCACCCTGTCGGCCGGCCGTTCTGCGGTGGAAGTGGTAGTGGTTTTCGGAGCGGTGCATACGCCATTGCCGCTGGCGAAGGCTGCACTCGATTCCCATGGCCGCTGGCAATCACCGGCCCGCCAAGTGCTCATACCAGCGGAAGTGATACGCCGGTTACATGAGCGTGCTGCGGTTTTTTTTGTTGAGGATGATCGTTTTCATGCCCGCGAGCATGCGGTGGAAGTCGAGTTGCCACTGATTCAACTGGCTTGGCCCCAGGCAGCACTTTTGCCGGTGCAAGTGCCAGCCATTGATGCCGCGATTGAAATCGGAATACATACGGCACGGGCGGTGTCGGCCTCTGGATTGAAAGCCGTCTACCTCGCCAGCAGCGACTTTACCCACTACGGGCCGAACTATGGTTTCACCCCTTCGGGTTTGGGTTTGTCGGCGCTGCGGTGGGCACTGGACAATGATGGTCGAATGCTGCGGGTAATAACGGATTTTATACCTGAAAGGGTAGTGCCCGAAGCAAACCATCGCTTGAATGCTTGCGGACCCGGCGCGATCGCAGCGATGATGGCTGCCTGCAGAGAAATGGGCGCTTCGCAAGCCATCGTGCTGCGGCACAGCAACAGTTACCAGATCCTCCATGCCCTGGGGCTCCAGTCGTCTGATAATGCCGTCGGTTATGCTTCGGTGGTTGTTGGATGAGTAGGATTTGTGGCGTGCTGGCAACGTGTCATGCGGTCGGTATCCATCGAACAACCATCGCCACCCGCGCGGTAGCGAACGGTCGTCAGATCAGTGCGTCCGCGAAAAATATTGAATACGATTTGTAACAAAAAAATCAACCCAGTGGTTTTTTCTGAGGCAATATATCGGCAATGCTCGCTGGTAACTGCACTGCGGTGAATGGCGATGGATGGATTTGAGGATTACGCGACGGAACGTTTTGTTACACGGATGTGTGATTGAGAGTTGTTGAGATATTGGCCCCCCTGTTGGGGACCGGAGACAAACGCATCATGAATGAACATGAGTTCCAGTCTAAGCTCGCCGAATTAATGGGCGAGATCAGCACCCTGCCTCCCAGCGAGCGCCAAAAGCTTGAGAAGTTGGCGACCGAAACCCGGCAGCGGCATGAGCGGCTGCGGCTAACGGTCAGCAGCTTACAGGAGAGCCTCGATTATTTGCGATTAAGCATCAAATATTTGGTGTTCGACTTAGAAGCGACGCGGCGCGAAAACAGCTATTTACGCAAAATGCTCGAGGAAGCCACAGAGAATGAATGAGTGTTTTTATCCGCTTTGATTTTTTTGGGGGGGAGGCGTGATATGCGCGGGGAACCCCGGTGAGAGACAAGGAGCTGCCGGCTTTAGCGCGCTTTCATCCAAAACCAGCTCATCGCTCCGTCGCGCCGCTCAGCCATGCAGTCGCGTTTCATGGTGCCGGTGATTTTCGCCGAAGCAGGCCAGTTGCGTGGCCAATCGCTCGATTGGCGTTTGGTACTCCAGATGACCTGGATGTCATGGGTGGCGGCAAAGCGTTCCCGAATCGGTTCGGAAACAGGCTGCTCGGGCACATCATGCATCTCCACCAAAAGGTCAGCCTTCAATAATTCCGGAACCAGGTCGGGACGAAGGACATCCAGTTCCGCTCCTTCGATGTCGCACAGGATCAAAACTTTTCCGGACTGCCCGGTGGCGGGGAGTAAGACATCGCGCAGTACATCGGTGGTGCATAAGCCGTGCAACTCGATGCGGTCAGACACGCCATTCATTTCCGCCAGCCGCGCTAGTTGTGCCCGATTGCGTTCTTCAACTTCGAACCCAATGACGCGCAAAGCGGGCATGCGCGATGCCAACCCCACGACGTAATACCCCTCACCCGTGCCGATGTCGACGAACGTGGTATACGGCCGCTGGACGATCTGCTCAATCACCAGGTGCAATTCCAGTTCATAGGTGCCGACAAGCTTTGGCCCGATAGTCGATCCCAGCGCGGTATCCACGTAATGCAATCCAACAAATGGCCCGGCCAGCACTTTGCCTGCCGCGTGTTGATGAATCACTTTACCGAGGGCGGCATCGTGCTCCCACATGTTCCGAAGTCGGGCTTCAGGATTTCGCAAACCTCGCAGCCATCGACGCAGTGGCGCCGGGAGAATCGCTTTGGCAGCATTGGGAACATGGCTCATCGTGCAGACTTCCCTGTGAATGTCCCTCTGGGGTACATCGGGCCAGCTTGGCAGCCCACCCAACCGACACTATCCTACGCTTTAGCCGCCTTCAAGGCCGCTTACCTTGATTTGAGGAGACTTCATGGGATTACTAGAAGGAAAAACCGGCCTGATTTTGAACATTGCCAACGATCGCAGCATTGCCTGGCACATCGCCAACAACGCAGTGATGCAGGGTGCGCGATGTGGCTTCGGATTCTTGCCGATGGATAACCGCGAAAAATCTGAGCGCCGCGTGCGCAAGGCGATGGAGGAAGGTGGCTTTGCCGATGCCTGGTTGCATCCCTGCGACGTTGGTAAGGATGAGGACATTGCTACATTCTTTTCAGAAGCGAGTAAGCAGTTCGGCAAGATCGATTTCCTGGTGCACTGCCTGGCGTTCGCCGATCGCACGTATCTTAAACCCGAACGGGGGGTCTTTTTGTCGACCCCCCGCGAAGCGTATCGGCAGGCAGTGGACATCAGCGCCTATAGCCTGGTGGCTCTCACGCGCGGGGCTGAACCCCTGATGAACGCAGGGGGGTCGATCATGGCGCTGACCTACTACGGCGGGGAAAAAATCATCCCCGGCTATAACGTTATGGGGGTTGCCAAGGCGGCCTTGGAATCCACCGCCCGGTACCTGGCGTTCGACCTGGGGGCGAAAAAGATTCGCGTGAACACGCTCTCGGCGGGCCCACTGCGGACCCTTAGCGCCATGGGCGTTGCAGGGTTTGATCAAATTCTCGATCACGTGGAAAAGAAAGCTCCGCTGCAGCGAAACATCGATGGCGATGAGGTGGGTAAGACGGCGATGTATCTGTTGAGCGATCTATCCAGCGGCATGACGGGTCAGAATATCTTTGTGGACAGCGGCTTTAGCGCGATGGGGTTGTAAATGCCGCCGCATACCTCATCGAAAATAGCGTTGCTATAGGCCCAGCCCTGCGCGTGCCAGTCGCGCGTGAATCCCGACCTGCTTTTCCTGTTTCCACGCGAGGGCGTAGCGGTAAGATAGTGGGGTCGCGGACATTGCCGGGTGTCCTCCGTCTCATTTAAACCCGTTTGAGGTCAACCGATGGCAAATGCACTTAACCGCAGCGCGCTAAAAATCACCTTGGCGGTGTTGGAATCCTTGGAAAACAGGCGTCTTTTGGCAGCCACGACCTATGCGGTCGTCGACCTGGGCGCGATTGGGAACGGTACCAGCCGGGCCCTTGGGATCAACGATCTCGGCGAGGTCGTGGGAACTTCGACCGACTCCGGTGGAACAGAACACGCATTTCTTTGGAAAAGGGGAAACCTCATCGATCTGGGTGTGATCAACCATGTGAACCCAGCCGAAGCGGTCGATATCAACACCCGCAGCGACGTGGCCGGAACGATTCTCACATCCACCACCCAACAGGCGGCACTGTTTCAAACCAACGGGACCACCGTTTTGCCGCTCGGAACACCGGCTGGCGCGCGCAGTTCATCGGCCGGCGGCGTGAACAACGCATCCCAGGTCGCAGGCACCGCGCAGCTTTCCAATGGGGTCCAACACGCGGTGAGTTTTACCCCGGGCGGTGGCAGCCGGGGCAGTACCCTCGTGACCGACCTGGGGACACTTGGTGGCCGCAGTAGCTTTGGTAACGACATTAACGATATGGGGAACATTGTCGGTGGATCGGATCTTGGTAGCGGAACCGAACATGCGTTCATTTACGCATCCACGCAGTTTTCCCAACAACCCGTTCCTTTCACCCGTGCCCGGTTTTTGTTACAGGACATTGGCACTCTCGGCGGCTTAAGCGAGGCCACGGCCATCAACGATGGCAACCAGGTCGTTGGTTTCTCCGCCACCAACAATGGCCAACAACACGCATTCTTGTGGCAAACCGGAACCATGCAGGATCTAGGAGCGCTCATGGGCGGTACCAGCACGGCCCTTGGCATCAATTCACTGGGACAGGTCGTTGGTAGCGCAAGCATGATCGGCCCGGTGCCAACCCATGGCTTTATCTGGCAGAACGGGGTGCTCAGCGATTTGAATATTCGCGGGTCGCTGGGCGGGGCCGTAATTACAGAAGCCACCGATATTAACAGTTTGGGCGATATAGCCGCCACGGCAGTGAGTGGTTCCATCACCCATGCGGTGCTGTTGGTACCCGTGGGGCGCGGCGGAGGGGATTTCATTCCACCGACCGGCACCATTTCATCACGGTTGTCGACGATCAACGCCCCGACGAGCCGTCCGTATACTTTCAAAGTCACCTATGAAGACAACGAGGCTGTGGATGTGACATCGCTGGATAATCGTGATCTAGTGGTGACCGGCCCGGGCCGCAGTCGGTTTCGTGTGGCGGCGCAGTTTCTGTCAGTAACGCCCGCCGGAAACGGCACCCCGCGCATGGCCACCTACACGCTGGCGGCTCCGCGCGGCGGGTGGACCACCGGTTTCAACAGCACTTACTCCATCACGCTGCAGCCGAACCAGGTTTTCGACACCAATGGAAACGCCGCCGCTGCCACGGTGTTGGGCACCTTTAACGTGACGATCGGCTCAAGCGCACCAGCACCGCGTGGTTTTTCCGGGCATATTTCCTTCGGAGATTCCTTTTTTGTATCCACTGCAACAGGTCTGCAATCAGCCCAACGAAATAGCGATATATTCGGCACGCAGGAGATCACGTTCGAACCCCTGGCTTAAACCAGTGACGGGCGTCGCTGACGATTTGACTTCCTTGCAGTCAAGCGAGCAGTCTGCGCCACGGCCCTGACATCGCCATGAAGTCGTCCACCCTAAAAATCCGCATGGTTGTTCAAGGGCTAACTGAAGCCGCCGGCCCAGAAGTAAGGACCTTGGCTTTGCCCGCCAGTTCTTTGCGAATGTTACTGTTGGAATCTTCCTTTTGAGTGTGGACGACGATCTCGCCATCCTCGCGGGCGAACAAAACGCGCACATCCTGGCCACTGGGGATGGGATCAGGCCGGGCATCGACGAGCGTGTAGCCGGTCGAACCTATGATGTCACCAAGGCTGTATTTCCCTGGGTAGCCGGGGGTGTTGTTCGTCTTCCACCAGCCTCCTTTTTGCCATTGGAAGGTGTCCAGCTTGATGGTTGAGATATTGTTGCTGGCCACGAAAAAGTAATTAAGCGGGGGAATGTAAACATCGGAGCTCCAGTCGCTGGTGGACGCCACAGCAAAGACATCCGCGTCGGCCTTATTTTTGGCGGACTGCGGAAAGCCATAGAGAGGGTTTTTGAGCTTGATCGTTGCTCGATAGCGATAGGTATGACCCGGTTGCGGACCGTTGTTATTACCATTGATCACCGCGACATCGTGGGCCCAGAACTCAAAATCGTTACCGGCCTTGGCATCGAAAGGCTTGGTAGGAGCGGGGCCCAGCGGGATGGACTTGCTGGTAGTCGGGGCGGCCGATTCGGGCTTTGAAATATCGCCAGGTGGCATCGCGGATGAGGGTGCAGCGGGGACGCCAGGGCGGTCATCCCGACCAGCGGTCGGAGGCAGTATGTTGGAGCCACCGGCATCGGCGACCAAATCGATGGGCATGTACTTTTTAGTTGGGA
>JBBSFP010000051.1:0-9951 GCA_038238625.1 Tepidisphaerales bacterium | reverse complement strand
TTATCGTCCGCAGCGCAACGGACATTTTTTCCCGCACCCATTTGAAAGGCTCCGCCGCCAGTGCCGCTTCCAAAGCAGGCACCGCATCCTTGTCACCCAACTGCCCCAGCGCTTCGGCCGCCGCGGCGCGCACATTTTCATCACGCACATCCTGCAACCAAGGGCGCAATGGCCGGGCGCTGTCCCGATCACCCAGCATACCCAGCGCCAATGCGGCACTGCAGCGTGTCGGCGTGTAGCCGAGTTCCAGCAAAGGGCGCAGGAGTGGAATCGCCCGCTGATCGGCTAACTGCCCCTCAGCTAGTGCGAGCAATTGCAGATCGTCTTCGTCCTTGTCAGTCAACAGCAACTTTCGAATTGCATCCGCACCGGCCGGATTACCCAATCGACCTAATGAGCGAATAATGCCCCGCCGCACATCCGGGTGCATCACCGGCGTTTCCAGAACTTTCGCCAACGGTGACGCGAATTCCTTCCAACCTGCATCGACTGCCAGGCAACCGATAATCGCCGCATCTGCTGCCCAGTTGCCGCTCAGTGCTGCGGCATGACTTCCCCAGTTACTGCGGCGCGGCTCGGAGAGCACATCCAGCAGCACCGCGCGCGATCGGTCGCGATCCACATGATAAAGCGCAACGAGCGCGCTTTCCTTTGCCCCTTTGAGCGCATCATGCCGTCCCTCGGCCGGCTCTACTTCGTAGATGAACGCCTTCAATGCATCAAATGATTTGTGATCGGCCAATACCATTAAGTTGTTGACCGCAGCCTTGGCTTTTTCCGGGTTCTTCAGATTCGCGATCAGTTCTTCAACCGGTATCGCAGCATCCGGGTGTGGGCGAGCGCTGTCTCTGATGCGCGTCACCTCCGCGGGTCCCAGCGGTGCCAAAGCGCTAAATGGTGCGGGGCGTTCTTGAACTACCGTATGATTCCCGTTACCCGTGGCCGCCAGCGCTTCTACCGTCACCGATTTACAAACACAGTCTTCCCACTTGTCCCCGCCGGCAATGATCTCATAAGTGTATGGCAACTGCTCGGCGATGGTGATGTTAGTACGATCCTTCCCAGCCGGATCGCTCCAGACGTAAGTGATTTTTAAAGCCGCGCCCTTCGCCACGTCGCCTTTGACGGTAATTCGATTGATACCGGGTTGCAGTTGTGGGAGGGAATAGAAGTTCTGCTGTACCGTGGTACGGAACGTGATGTCGTTCACGAAGCAATCGCGCGGGGTTTCCCGGGCGAACAATTCCAGTTTCAAGCGGAAGGCGTATCGCCCGAACGGACTCATAAAACCCGCCGGTGGCGCGGCGTTTTTTATTACAAGGAATTTTTCACAAAGCGGAATTTCTTCAAGCACGCCATTCATTTCCTTCGAAGATTCCCACAGCTGTCCCCACGTTGCGCCATCATCGACTGAGAGAAACAGCCTGACCTTGTCCGACCGTGGATCCAGCGAATACCTCATGACCATGTTCAAGTCTGACACGATATAGGGCGTGCGAAAGCGCCATTCCGCGCTGCCGGGCTTCCCTGCTTCCGATGGGCGAAGCGCCGCGTTATCGATTCCCGTTGGTGGAGCCACCAGGCCATCTTCCCATCGGCCATCGGATAAATTTGGTGTGTAATCCCAGCTTCCCGTACCAAACCCGAATTTGTACGGACCATGTTCGCTATCGTTGGGGTGTTGATGCCCGATGTTGTTTTGGTACGGTGGACTGCCATCCCCCCCCCAGCTTCGCTCCAGGCGCTCCCTCTGTCGCAACGCCAGATCAATGCGATGCGTCGGCATTTCCGTGTGCGGCGCATGCACGTAGCCATAAGCGTAATCGCTGAGGATGTCGGTCACCATCTCGTCGGGTGTCAGCACACGCTTGCCGCTGGCATCCATCATGAACCGCCCTTCGGAAACATCGAACACATGCCAGCGTTCCTGCCCGTCGAAATCGCGGTAGTAGCAATCCGCCAGCGTGTGCCCGTGCATGTAAAACTTTTCGGCCGGGTATCCAAGCGCACGCCAGATGCTGGCCATAGTCTGGCTTAAACCATCGCACCAATGTGCACCATAGACGTTGAGTTGCTTGAGGGGATCAAGAACCGCACCGCTGGCGTTGTTGGTTTGGCGCGGATTTTCGAAAGGCTCGCAGGGCGAAGTGCCATTGGTGTTCATCATGCATCGCCGAACCCAACGCCAGACTGCCAGCGCTTTTTCGTGATCAGTTTTGGCATCGGAGAGTCGAATCGCATCCAGGCCAAATTGGCGAAGGTCCGTGCAATCCGGCCAGCGATCGCAGGTGATAACGATATGGGATGCGGCTGGGGACTGGCTTAAGAATGCGCCGGGGGATTCTTCGCGCGCCCCCCGCCAGTATTCCGCTGCGGGCGTCAGCACGGGGACCGTGGCCGGGTGGTTGTCACCCCAGACCACTGTGATGGCGAACATGAAAGCCGAGCAAGTGGCCATCGCGATATGAGCGTTTTTCATCGTCGTTTACCGGTCCGGGGTTTATCGGCCTGATCGTATTTCACCGTTACCGTACCGGCGGTCCCCCCGCGCACGGCAAACTGCCCGATGACTGTCATGCGACGAGGCGAAAGCAAACCGACAAGGTCGTCAAGTATGCTGTTCACCACAGCTTCGTAGAAAATTCCCCTGTTGCGATATGCAAAAAAATAAAGCTTCAGACTTTTCATCTCCACGCAGCGCTGATCAGGCACATAGTGGATCCGAATGGTGGCAAAATCCGGTTGGCCAGTGACGGGGCACACGCTGGTGAATTCCGGGAAGATGAACTCTATTTCGTAGTCGCGCTCGGGGTTAGGGTTTGAAAAGGCTTCGAGAATCAGCCGCGGCTCATTAACATCGGCTGGGTCAACAGAGACCTGGCGGCCGAGCTGATTCAGCCCCATCTTTTTCGCCGATTTTTCACCTCGACCTGAGGTCGAGTGGGTGGCGAGATTCGGGCGAGAGTAATTCTTGCGGTTCCGGCGATCCACGGTCTTCAGGCTCCGCTTGGGGCAACTGCGTCATATCCCCCAGCAACGGCCGCAGGAAAGTGTACGGTAATTCAAACGTCAGGTCATCGTACTGTCCGATCACGGCATGGTCTGACCCTCTATCATAGAAGCGAAAATCGTAGCTGCGGGTATCGGTAATCAGTTGCAGATCGTATTTCGATTCAATGTGCCCGGATTGCAGCAGCGAAGAATCGCTAAGAAATTTTTGGGCCTTCAATGGCCGCAGTCGGCTAAACAGTGTTTGCATCCGTGCATTAGGTACATCCAGGTTCGTGCCGGCTATTTCCCAGACAATCGGCGGGCGGGACCTGCCCCAATAAAAGCGGGAAAGACTTTGCCCGGGCAGAGCGCGATCCACCGGCGCGGTGGTGGAAAAACGCAGCGAATGGCGATCGAAATCGGGTGCCGCCACCGTGTCAGGCAAATCCCCTACCGCCACCTTCGGAATCAATTCATATTTCTGGTCATGATTGGCTGGCAGCAAGGTAGGAGCCAGCGGATTGCTGGCAGCAGCTTGCGGCCTGATGGTGATCCGGACCTTCGACACCTGCCAGGGGTCAATCACCAAGATCGTGCGGTCACGCAAATCGATCGCACTTTTCATCAAATTATCCCTCGCCGATGCCAGGACCCTGGCATTACCAGGCGAATCGGACGTGGCAACCAGAACGTTTTTCTTGAGAATGTCGTCGTAATCACCAAATGAAATTGTGATGCTTTGCGACAGGGTACCGATCGATGCTGTCGCGCTCTTCGGGGACGTGCCCAAAGTAATCGTCAGAAAAGTTGGATTCATATTTCTGTTATCGACAGTCGCGCTGTTCACAAACGACACCGCACGTAGACCTACAATCGCAGCCAGCAGGTCCTTCACTTGCTGCTGGTCGGCCGGCATCGTGGTCGGCGCGGTGATTACCCATTGATTCTGCCGATCCCTTTGTAAAGTGACCTCGCTGTTCTTCTGGTGAATCGTCACGGTTTGAATTTCAGCTATCGGTGTCGCGGCCAACTGCAGATCCCGCAGAGTATCAATCGGCTGATTCAGCTCCGTTAACAGGTCGGCAGAAACGACGTAAACTGCCTTCTGACCGCCGACGCGGACATACATTCCCCCGCCTACCGACTGCGCGTTACCGATCTGGAGCAACGCTTTTTTTTGGTCGTGGGTCACTAGTTCGATTACGAAATGCGGCTGATCCAGCCCGGTATGGGGGATATCGTGGTCCGGAATCTGCTGGCGAGGCTTGAGTGCCAAGATGTCTTCAATCAGTTGCGCAACCCGATCGGAATCGGCGCGCGACACCAGGGGCTCGGTCATTTGCCACTGCGATGGAACGATGTCCTGCACTGGGGATCTTTCCAGCGTCGTCTTGCTGCCATCACCAGAAGTGATCATCACACGGTCCACCGAATCAGGTAAAACGTTCAACAGACCGCGCGGCGCGGCGCTGCGATCTACCTGGGAACCCCCGCGGTTGGCGATGAAAAACCCGATCGCCAATGCGAGAACCAGGATGAGCAAAATGAATGTCGTCTTGAAATTCATCTGGAATGATTTCGTTTATAGTAAACCAGAGCGCCAGCGAGCAACACCAAACCGGGCAGCACGAAAATCAATACACCCACGTGCCAAATTCGCTGCGTTGCCAGACTCATGCTTGCGATGCGACTCACCTGCATTGCCGCGGGACTAATTGCAATCATCTGGTCCTGACGACTGAGCCAGAAAATACTGTTCATGAACAGCTCCGCATTGCCCGGAAACCGCGGTGCGATGATGTGCTGTTTGTGAAGCGCGTCGTCGATCAGCAATACAAATGGGTTGGCGAAGAGGTTGGGCGTCCCGAACACCGCCACACGGGTTTTACCTTTTTCAGCCCAGGCACCGCCAAACAGCGGGCCGGGCCGATCCCCCTTCGATGGCTCGAAGGCGAGGCCCGGATCGTCACGTTTCTGATTCAAAGCGGCGGCCCATGACCGCGGCGCTTCCGGTGCGTCCGGAATCGGAATGAGGGTTCCATTGGTGACACCTTCCATGGCTTTGACCGATATGGGGCATGTGCCACTGATCACTCCGGCCAGGGACCCGAGCGTCGGCGTCATAGGCGCATCCCCCCAGCGTGTGATTTCAAATCCGGCCGGCGAACGCAAGGTCATCTGAACAGGGTCATTGGTATCCAAGCCACTGTTGGATATGGCCGGATGCACACATAGCATTGCCTGATTCGCGTAAATCCCGGTGCCATGGAGCGCCAGCGACATATCCTCACCCCTGGGGACCAGCATGAACAGCGCCGAGCCCCCGGCATTCAGGTGCTCCATAACCCGTGCGGCAATCGTGGGGGGGGGCATCCCTTCCAGGGATCGTTGCTGGTTGGCATCGGCCAGCACTATCCAAACCGCATCGTGAATATCGGCATCGCTTGGGTCCGGGCCACCGAGCCCGCGGGTTTGAGCGGCCCAGGCACCGGTCAGATCCTTGTCCAGCACGTCATAGTTGAAAGTGCGCAGCCGCTGCGCCATGGCACTAAAAAAGCCTGACTCTGATGTCAGAGGATATTGCACCTTCGCCAGCGGCGGTCCGCCATTGCGGACGAAAACCACCTTTCGCTTCTGGGGATGATTGATCGAAAGAATTGCCGAGGTGATCATCTGTTCGCCACCAAATCGGGGGCGCGGCGGGAAACTTTCATCGGATGTGATGGCGATGTCCTGGTCCCACACTTCATCGTGGGTGATAATTTCCCAGTCGTTTTCGCCCCGGATCAAAATAGAGTCGCGCTGCGTCAGGGCTTTGCGCAAACGATCAAGCTTCAAATCGCCCAGATGGTTGGCCTCTTCGTTGATGGCAACCACTCGTGTACGCAATTCCTGGTAGCGCGGAATGGCAGTTTTCATGTAATCGCGCACGGAGGTCGGAACGTTGTTTTCATCTTTATAGTGCTCAAATTCGGCGAGCAGCGCATCCAGCCACTGGCTGACGAATGTGAGTTCCTTCTGAACGCCTGTGACCAGGTCTTTGTATGGCGGCACGCGTTGTTTTTTCAGGATATCATCTATGCCTTCGAGCGATTTTTTAAGCGCGCGTGGCAGATCATCCACCGTGCGCTCCGCGAGGACCACAGTGCGAAGCAGTTCTTCATTATTCGTAGATCGGGCGACCGGTTCGATCTGGTGGAGCGCTTCAATATCCGGCGCGGCCGCTTGAGTGATGCTGTCATAGCGCGCGGGCAAGTCCGTCAGATATTTCTTATACTTGTCTACCGCCCCGCCGTACCGTGAACTAACCTCGCTAATCAAATCGTCCACCTGGGCAGGGCTGTCGTTTGGGTCGATGACCTGCACATCGATGTGGGTCCCCTTGTCCTTGTATTCCTGGAGCAGGTCGGCAACCACCTGGGCCTCGTTAACCGATGACGGTGCCACGCGCTCGCCCGCCTGATTCTGCAGGGGCTTGGCCTTGGTATAGAAGCTGGTAATGGTGATGCGTTGCGGGTTGTCACGAATGATATTAAGCGTTTGCGGCCTGAGGCTGTATAGCTGAAATGAGGTGGCATCGAACCGCTTGTGATAGCGTTCACCGAAGTAGATCAGCCCAAACCATAGCAACACCGCCAGCAGACATACGAGTACAACATTCGCGCCGTATTTCATCCAGCGTTGCTGCTGGGTTTCCATGGGTATGTTTGCGCGGGTTTCGCTCATGGGTTGCCTGTCAAAGAAATCCTTGATCGCGCGGTCTGTTTTCAGCCAATTAACGCCAGCGCCGCGACTCCACAGCCTTCACCGTGAGGAAAAGGAATAAACCGGTGGTCACGATGAAAAAAACGATGTTGCTGGTATCGATCATCCCCCGACTGAAATCGGTGTACCGCCGAAAAACCAAGTGGTCGACTACTGAACGCCAGAACGGGGGCAACGTCGCCTGGCTGGCTGCATAATAGGGGACGAGTGTGATCAGCGATAAAATTACAACCGCCAGCGCGGCGGCAACCAGCTGGATGCGCGACAAGGACGAACAAAACAACGTAACCGCGATAAACAGTGCGCCGACCAGCACAATGCCCAGATATCCGCTGAGGACCGGGCCGGGATCTGGCTGCCCATACATCCGGAGCATGATCACAAACAGCAGCGTTGGCGCGATCAAAACGAGGAAAAAGGCCAGCAACCCGGCGAATTTTCCAAAAACGATTTCCATTTCGGTCACAGGGGCGGTGGTCAGCGTTTCGATGGTGCCACTATTAAATTCCTGCGCCAGCAATCCCATTCCAAGCACCGGCACTATGACCACCAGCAACCAGACCATGCGTTCCATGAGATGTCGCATCTCCGCGGATTGACCCGGCTGAAAATCTTCGGAAAAGATCAATCCCGAGATAAGCAGAAACAACGCCATGGACACATACGCACTGGGAGAATAGAAGTAACTGAAGAATTCACGGCGAGCGATGATCGGGGCAGCGGACATTGTTTGGATCGGTTCGTTTCTTACTGGGCGGTGACCTGCACAAAAAATTCTTCCAACGTCGCATGCTCGAGGCGAATTTCGCGTAGTGGCCAACCGTGCTGAATCACTGTGTGTGCAATCTCTTCGCGAACGTCATACTGTTCCCTGGGACGCACGGCCAGGGTGATGAATCCATCATGGGTCTTGCCATCGAGCGCTACGACCTTACTGACTCCGCTTAGTCGCGCCAGTACGTTTTGTATCTCCTCCGTGGGGCCTCTACATTCCACCAGCACGCGCGCCTGCATGCGGCGGCTGGAGCGCAATTCATCGGGGGAACCATGGGCCACGATTTTCCCACCAGCAATAATCAACGCGTGATCACACACCGTTTCCACTTCCGACAGAATGTGGGTTGAAAGTAAAATGGTGTGCTGCCCACCCAGGCCCCTGATAAGCTTACGCGTCTCTCGAATCTGTGCCGGATCAAGCCCAACGGTCGGCTCGTCCAAAATCAGCACTTTCGGATTATGCAGTAGCGCATCGGCCAAACCCACGCGCTGGCGATACCCCTTCGAAAGCTGGGCGATTGGGCGGCGTCGAACCTCGGTTAACCAGCATGTGCTGCAAACATGATCAATGCGATGTCGCCGCGTTGCGCGCTCCATCTTTCGCAGCCGCCCGCGAAATTCGAGGTATTCATCCACCCGCATCTCCCCATAGAGCGGTACGTTTTCAGGCAGATACCCCAGGATCTGTCGCACCTTCATCGAATCGTGAAACACATCCAGCCCATCAATGTGTGCCTGCCCGCTGGTGGGTGGCAAATAGGTGGTGAGCATTCGCAGGGTGGTTGATTTACCCGCCCCGTTGGGTCCGAGAAAACCAACAATCTGACCCGCTTTCACTTCAAAACTGACCTGATCAACAGCAACCACGGGCCCATAAGTTTTGGTCAGTCGAGTAACGGAAATCAAGATCAAACCCTTCTGAAGACTGACCCTGTCGCCCGTCACATTATCGTTAATGTCCACACAAACGGACAACGCACCACGTCGATTCCCATCAAATTTCAGAGCAATTGGTTTGGCGGGAGATGAAACGTAATGCAGACTGCTTCCATTGCGGTACGGTGATCTGATTTAGCGAGTAAAGCTGAGGCACATCACCTGCCGCACCAAGTTGCCTCCTTCCCTCCCCGTTTGCGCTGTCCCGGCCGAACGGGGTTTTTTATTGACGATTCAAAGGTAACGATGTGGCATTTTCGAGAGATGGGTTAGCCTCTCCGAAGCGGACGATCCGGTCCACCTTAAAGCTGCGCTGGGCATCGCGAAGCTGGCAATGAGCGATCAGAATCAGTTCGCTACCCGAGCGCCGCAGGCGTACCGGGGTAATGATGCGCTGCGTGCGACGTTCATCCGAATCAACGTATTCAACCTTCACGGGCCTGCGGGTGGCGAGCGCTTCTTCGAGTTCTAAAGGAAGCAGGCTTTCATGCTGCGCGTTGGGTAAGAAAGATATAGGACCGCCCTGAGCTTCGAGTGCATCCACCAGCATCAGGTTCCAACCGCCACAGGATTCCAGCATGGCCTGTAAGACCATGTGAGTGGTGCGGGCATCGGCGAGTGCGCGATGGGCGACCTCCGGCGGGCAGCCAAGGCGCACGGCCAAACGCTGCAGCCCATTGCCCCCCGCGCCAAAACGACGCCGCGCAATACGCAGCGTGTCCAGTACATGAGCTTGCGGAAGCCGGTCAGCAAGGTTGCACCCGCCGCGGCGGAATTCGCGCGCCAAAAATGCCAGGTCGAAGCGCACGTTGTGACCAATGACCACCGCACCCGACATTATTTCACACATTTTTGGAACACAGTCGGCAAAGAGCGGCCTCCCCACCAGCATTTCGGCAGTGATCCCAGTCAGCGCCATCACCCCCGCGCTGACATGCCGTTGTGCGTCAAATAGCTGCTGATATTCCGCGACGCGCACGCCACCTTCGACTCGCACGATGCCGATTTCGATAATGCGATGTCCGAAATCAACCGATGCGCCCGTCGTTTCAGTATCGACGAACACCAGGGGGATCTGCGACAGCGGATGAATCAACGAAATTGGCATGAATGGACGGCATCCTCCATCATTCCACACATTGGCCCGATTATAGAAAAACCATAAGCCCCGTGTCCCACCCCTGCACCCAAAACGTGCGGGGCAACCGATCTGTCGTCAAAATCAATGTTCTAGAGCTGTACACCGGTCACGCGGCCCTCTAACACCAGTTGGTCATTCACCAGGCCCTGCACGCGGCAATTGATGCGCCCGTGACGGAGCGATTCTTTTTCGAGAAGGATAAACAGGCGATTGCCCGGGGTGACCGGGGCGCGAAACTTCACATCCGTGCATCCGCCAAATCCCATAAATCCCTGGAAGTTTAAAAATCGCTTGCTGTAAAAAGACGCCAGTTGCGCAGCAGCTTCGATCATAAGAATTCC
>JBBSFP010000050.1:0-9984 GCA_038238625.1 Tepidisphaerales bacterium | reverse complement strand
GTAATTCCGCCGCGCTGGCTATGTGACCCTCCGGCGTGCGAAACCAGGTCCACATATCCACGTCTAAAATATGCCATCGCCCTTCAAAGTTGACTTCGCACAGACTGTGTCCGGGCACACCAAACTCTCGCCACTGAAACCCAGCCGCTTCATACAGCGCCGCTACAAGATGTGACATCTGCCCGCATATCAGAAAACCGTAGACGTTGATCAGCTTCAGTGCATCAGTGACCCGTCCCCTGCGGCGCGGCTCGCCTTCGGTTTCCACCGGATTATAAAAGTGATACGTGCCGGTCTGCTGATTGCAAAGATAATTGTAAATCGCGAGCGCCAATGCTTCGCCATGCTTTCCAGTAAACGGGGGCGACTGCAAAAACGCGTCCAGGTCAAAAAAATCGGCGCTGTGTTTCCCCACAATACGCGGCGAACTGGTCATAATTGGCATAAAGCAAGTGTAATCCTTTTTGGTGCCAAAAAAACCTGCCCATGATTCCCGCCGCTGCTTTGTCTATAATCCGTCTGCACTGCTCAGGCTCTAACGTGATTGTCAATGTTCGTCCAAGCCGCATTGGGAATGTGTTATGCAGCGACTAAATTTCAATCCCATCACCGTCAATCTTCAACAGATCAATGCAGCCCTTTCAAGGCGAGTGCGGCGGATCGTTACCGATGTGGAAGTTTCGGTGTGGCTACGCGCTTCCGGATTGGTTCCCGTCGAAAGCCCTATGGGAAAAGAATGGCTGGCCGATGACCAGGCTCGCATCTCCCTTCGCCAATTGTCGACCGAGTTGGATCAACCCGCCACTTCGCCCGCTTTCGGATCGATCGATTGATGCGCGCATAACTGTGATTGCATGTTTTGAATGCCGAGTAGAGTTGCTCGCAAGCGCGAAGGTCTTATCCTTTGCGTCCTATGAGCCCAACCGATAATTCCACCCCGCCTCCAAATTCCGTGCCGAACACCGAATCGGCTAAGGAAACGTCACTCCTCGAAAAAGCAATTACCTCGGCACCCATAGTCCTCACAGTGTTGGCAACTATCCTGGCAGGAATGTCGTCTGGGGAAATGACCCGGGCACAATATTCGCGCTCACTGGCTACCCAGCAGCAATCAAAAGCCAGCGATCAATGGGCCTTCTATCAGGCCAAACGCATCCGCGCCACGTCGCAATCCGATACCGCCGAGCTCCTACAAAGTATGACCGGTGCCCAAGCTTTTGATCGCCCGATGCTGGAGAATGCAATGGAGGCACTGCAGCACAACGCGAGCACTGCGCCCACTCAGCCTCAAACAAATCCGACAGCCGATACGCCAGTCGCGGCCCAGAAAGGTTATGATTCATGGACATCGCTCAGAGCGAGGCCGGATGTGCAACGAGGCATCGAGTGCCTGGCAAACGGGAATATTCCCGCACAAAAAGTCGAAGGCAATGAAAAGCAACTACAAGTCGTAATCGAACAAATCGATCAGCATGTTGGCGACGAAAAGGTCGATGAGCTAGCGGTTAGCCTTCCTGCCGATGTACTACTGGGTGCCGTCGTCCGCGCAGAACGCAACGCCGCTGAATTTCAAAAGCTATTCAGCGAGCCGCTCAAGGGAATCGATGCACTTACCGGAAGTGCCAAAGAGGCGATTCGCGTTGCCAAATCGCTGGATCGTCATCACGATCACACCGCAGCGCTGACCCCTCAGGCTGATGACCTCGACCACGCGCTGACCATTGCCCGCCTGCGGCTCAACGCTGCGCGGCAAGACACCGAGGCCCGGTTCAACCTCGCCATCGCACAACTCTACGAAGTGCAGGTTCACAAGAGCGGAGCTGAAGCAGAACGCCATCGGCAACGCAGCGCAACTTTTTTCTATGGAATGCTGCTGGCCCAGGGGGGTGTCACCGTTGCCACCTTCGCCCTGGCGTTGCGCAAGCACAGCTTCCTGTGGGGTATCGCCACGGCGGCCGGATTGCTCGCCGTGAGCATTGGTGTCTACGCTTACCTGCTGTGATGCGCGGCGGTCAAAAATGACAACGGCGCTGGTGAATCGGCCGGCACACTTACGCCGCATCAGAATCCCGCACTGTCGCGGAACGCCGTGGGTGTGAGTCCGAATGCCTTATGAAATTGCCGCGCGAAAAGATGCTGTGAAGAAAATCCACAGGCCGCCGCGACTTCCTTAATGGAACGCGGATCGCCAGGAGTGTGAGCCGACAACAGCCCGGCGGCGAATTTAAGCCGCGCCCGCACCAAATAACTTTTCACGCTGCAACCCAACACGCGGTGCCATAACGCATGCAGATGCCCCGCTGACATTCCTGCAGAATCGGCCAGGTCGGTTACGCGCCAGGGCGCGCACGGGTTGGTGTCGATCTTCCGCCACAGCGCCAGCACCCGTGGATCGTGCGGCAAACGCAATTGATTCTGAGCAGGGGACGCGCGCTGCCCGCAGGTGTCCGCCAGCGTGCGCACCAGCTCGATCAGAGCCGATTCTCGTTGCCAATCCGCATGGGCGGCGTCCGGTGTGATGCGGTTGAGCGCGCGGTAAGCGCGTCCTAAAACAATTGCTCGACCACCCGATATTTTCAGGGGTACCGAAAGCTCCGTAGCCGCACGATCATTCCCGCCACGAAAATCGAAATGACAAAACCAGAACCGCGCCGTTGACTGCGTTTGCGAAATCGTCGCCGCCACGAAGGGTGGCAGCATCAGCATCTGCTTATTCCCGGCCTCCAGACGCGTCCCATCCGACAGTTGCAGCGCCACCCGCCCCCCCACGACCCACAAAAGGTCAAAGTCATCATGCACCAGCAAGCGCTGACTCAATTCGGGTGGCCAAACAAATAAGCCATACTTGTACCGATGAGTGGGGATTCCGCTGGGAAGAGGCACATAGGGGACTTTGCGAGGGTTTCCGGCCATATGAGATTTGTGCAAACAATAGCAGATTTCGCTAAAGACGCGCATGATGCCACCTGCTTAAATCCTCGCATCATTTAACCCCAAAGGAGATCGCTCATGGCACTGAGTCCCCAACAGCGGAAATTTTACGATGACAACGGTTATGTAGTGGTGGAAAACATCATCCCACTGAACATGCTCGCGGAAATGAAGCGACGAATTTCCGAGATCGTGGAGGCGGCCTCGCAGGAGCGGGGAGCGCGCGTGCCGGGGACGGTTTTCGTCGAACCCGGTGCCCCCACGGCTGCAACCCCATCCGGCACATCTGCGGGCCCATCAACCGCGCCTTCGGCCGTAGCCAAAGAAACCCGCGCCAAGCCCGCCCTGCGCAAGCTCACCGCCCTGGCCTCCGAAGATGAGTTCTTTCTCTCCGTTGCCAAGCTGCCCGAAATCATCAGCATCGCTCAGGAGCTCACGCAAAGCACCGGCCCCCTGAAGCTCTACGATGACCAGGCCTTTCTTAAACCCGCTTTCGAAGGCTCCGAAAAGCCCCTCCATCAAGACAACTCCTACTTCCGCATCGTCCCGCACAGTGCCGGTGTCACCTGCTGGATCGCGGTGGATGCTTCGACCGTCGAAAACGGCTGCATGCGTTACATCCCTGGGACGCACAAGATGGGTCTCATGAAGCACAAATCGCTGGGCGGCCCGCACCTCACGCCCGATGTCGATTTCAAGCTGAATGAGGAAATTCCGGTCCCCATCCCCGCCGGTGCGGCGATTTTCCATCACCTGCTCAGTTGCCATTCCAGCCGCGCCAACACCAGCCCCAACTCCCGCCGTGCCTGGGCCCTGCACCTGGCCAACCCGAACGGCGAAAGCCCTGTTAAACCATGGGAGAAAATGCTGGACCTGGTGTGACGAAAGTGAAGGAGGAACCGTTGGTCCTGAGGCTGTTTTCAAAAAAGCCGCGCCCGGATTAGGCGGTCCTGATCTCCGCTTAATGCGCGCGGCTTGTGCAATGCTTCTCATAAGGGGCCGCAGGCCCGAAGGATTTCAATCAAACAGCTAATGGCCTCCATCGGAGTCGAACCGATACGTCATTTCTGACAATGGATTTTGAGTCCATCGCGTCTGCCAATTCCGCCAGGAGGCCGGGGGGGCTGTTTTACAAGCGTGCCCGCTCTGGGTTCGATCTTAGCGATGCAGCGAGCTGCTTCAAGGGCGCGCATAATCGCGGTTCAGAGCGGCCTCCAGGAAGTGGGAAACCGGAATTGTTACGCGCCTAATTCGCCGAAACGTTACTAACCCTACGGTTTGCCCAGCCACTTTTGATTCGAAGCCGCCCGGAGGTAACGGTGCCAATCTTTACTTGTAGGGCTTGGATTGCTGTAATAGATTTCGAAGTGGTTGTGGGTGCGTCGTACGATCATTTGAATGGAAAAATCCGAAGCCATCGCACCGTTAATACCCGGTGCCAGGTTCTTCGTGCGTTAATCTCCATTCAACGTATACCTGACGGATAGGAAGGTTTATGCAGTCGGTCGTAATTCCCCAGTATGAAGCTCCGCCGCAACGAATGGAATCAATCACCGGGCGGATCGCATATTGGGCGATGAAGGCACCTGGCAAGCTGGCGGTTGATGATGGGAATCAACTGCTGACCTTTGCAGAGCTGGATTCATGCTCCAATCGCTTGGCGCAGCAACTCATCAAGGCCGGAGCCGGCCCCGAAACCTGCGTGGGATTGTTGCTGGAGCGATCTGTCGACTTTGTGGTGGCAATGGTTGCCACGCTCAAAGCGGGGGCCGCTTATTTGCCCCTCGATCCTGCCACGCCCGCGGAGAGGGCAAATCTGATCCTGGCCGATGCCGCTGCGGCCATCTTGATCACCCATCGCCGCAAGGCAGGTGGGGTACGCGACGGTGGCTGGCGGGTCGTTGATTTTCATGCGGACGTTCAATCCGCCACCCCCGAATTATCTGCGAGCATCGGACATAGCGATTTGCCAGATGTCAGCGAAGTTCCCAAAGATCGTCTGGCCTACGTCATCTACACCTCTGGCTCCAGCGGCCATCCCAAGGGGGTAGAAATCACGCACGGCAATCTGCTGCATCTTATTCATTGGCATGAGCGTACTTTTGAAATCACGTCCGCCGACCGAATCAGCCAAGTGGCCGGACTGGGATTTGACGCGGCCGGGTGGGAGATTTGGCCAGCGTTGACCGGTGGTGCCAGCCTGCTCATTGCGGATGAAACCACCCGGCGGTCCCCACAAGCGCTGCGCGACTGGCTGCTGGCCGAGCGCATTACCGTAAGCTTTGTACCCACTGTGATTGCTGAGCAATTGCTGCATCTCAGCTGGCCCTCGAATACCGCTTTACGCCTGATGCTGACCGGCGCCGACACGCTGCACCGCCGCCCGGCCACCGGGTTGCCCTTTGCATTCATTAACAACTACGGTCTCACTGAATGCACTGTCGTTTCGACCTCCGGTCTGGTCGAGCCGGACGACGGCATTCATGACAAAAACCCCGGCACGCCCACCATTGGGAAGCCAATCCTGCACACCACGGTGCTGATCCTCGATGAGACACTCCGCCCCGTACCTCACGGCCAACCCGGCGAGCTTTGCATTGGTGGAGAGTTGGTCGGGCGGGGATACCGAAACCTGTCAGAGCTTACCGCACGCTGCTTTGTCATGGTCGCCGACGCCAGCGGTGAGCCGCTGCGCGTATACCGCACCGGCGACCGGGCACGTTTGCTACCCGACGGCCAGATTGCATTCCTCGGCCGGCTTGACGATCAGGTTAAAATTCGCGGTTACCGGATCGAACTGGGAGAAATCGTTTCCTGTCTTGACCGTTTCCCCCGGATCGAAGGGAGTGCTGTCGTTGTACGTGAGAGCAGCGCGGGACCCGAACTGGTGGCGTATTTGGTGATCACATCCGGTGTAGCATTGCCGGGCGATGATCTGCGGGAATTTTTAAATGCCCGCCTGCCCGAGTACATGGTTCCCGCGCAGTTTGTGATCGTTCCCACACTGCCGCTGACCCCCAACGGTAAACTGGACAAATCCGCGCTCCCGGCCCCTGATCAGAACAACGTGCTAAAAAAAGGCAGCGCCCCCGGGGATTTGCTACCCAATGAGCAAAAAACTGATGTACACGGGCGTGTTGAAAAAATCGTGGCGGAACTGCTGAATCAAACTGCCGTGCGCCCCGACGATAACTTTTTTATGATCGGTGGCCACTCAATGCTGGGCGTGCAATTGGTAGCCCGGCTGCGCGATGCCTTCGGGGTAAGGCTAAGCCTGAGGCAGCTTTTTGGCGCGCCAACGATCACCGCCCTGGCGACGGAAGTGGCCCGGCTTTCCGCTGCAGGTGCGGCGTTGAAATGATCAGTCGCCCGTGGCGGTTCCGATGCTTTCCTGATCCGCACGCCAGTCCAACTTCGAGGTTTCATGACCGCTGCCGCCGCCTATCCCCAGGACGAATCCCAGCGACAGCCCCTGAGCCTCTACCACCTGCTCGATCCGGCGGTGCTGGCTGATCCTTACCCCCTCTACAAATCGCTGCGCGATCATGACCCGGTTTATTGGGATCCCTACCTGCACGCCTGGATTGTTACCCGGTATGAAGACGTCGTCACCGTGCTGCATCGCTATTCGGCTGACCGCACCCCCTCTGCGGCCTATTTCGAAGCGTTGGGTGCACCAGAAGTAGCGCCCATCGCCAAGGTAATGGTCAAACAGATGTTGTTCATGGACGCCCCGGCCCATACGCGATTGCGCAAGCTGGCGGGTATAAGTTTTACACCAGCCCGGGTGCGTGTGCTCCGCGACCACATCCAGAAAATCGCCGATCGCCTCATCGACACCATTCAGGCGCGCGGTACCAGTCATATGGATCTGCTTGCGGATTTCGCTGAGCCGCTGCCCGCCATTGTCACTGCCGAAATGCTCGGCGTTCCGGTGGAAGATCACGAAAAACTCAAGAATTGGTCGGTGACGTTCGCTGAAATGCTCGGAAATTTTCAACACAATCCTGATCGCCTCGGTGGTGTGCTCACGGCCGTGGAAAATCTGACGGCTTATTTCAAGGAAGCTATAGTCCAACAGACAAAAAACCCCCGTGAAGGGCTGGTGCATTCGTTCATGACGGCCGAGGTGGATGGCGATCGCCTCACCGAAGATGAAATCGTCGCCAACTGCATCATCACCATGGTGGGCGGGCTGGAAACCACGACCAACCTGATCGCCAACGGCGTGCTTACACTGCTGCGCAATCCGCAACAACTGGCTGCGCTGCGAGGGGATTTGTCGATCATTCCCGCTGCCGTCGAAGAACTGCTGCGCTATGAAAGTCCCAGCCAGCACACGGCACGCCTGGCGCCGGAAGACACCACGCTCGGTGGCAAATCGATCAAAAAACGGCAGGCGGTAATCGCCGTGATGGCTGCTGCCAATCGCGATCCCGAACGGTTTACTGACCCTGATCGCCTGGATTTTTCCCGACCCGACAATCGCCACCTCGCTTTTGGATGGGCCGCCCACTTCTGCTTCGGTGCACCGTTGGCGCGGCTTGAAGGGCAAATTGCATTCGACACGCTGTTGCGCCGCTTCCCCGAATTATCTCTCGCCGGTGAGCCGTTGGTGTGGCGCGACAATCTGGGCCTGCGTGGCCTCAAATCTCTCGCGCTGCATTACCGCCCTTGATTGAGCCTACGTTTTGACCGCCATCGCCGTCTCAACTTCGCCCCCCGGCACGCACTCGCTGCCCAACCTGCGTCCAGCCCGCCTGGGCGATTACCCGCAAATTCAAAGACTTGAACACTCCCACGGCCTCCTGACTCTGTCGGAAGAAAACTGGCGCACGATGTGGCTTGAAAATCCCCTTCGCGATCGCCTGGGAAACGACTTGCCCTTCGGATGGGTCCTGGAAGACGACACCGATCGCATCGTCGGGCACCTGGCCAACGTCCCGACGCTCTACACCCTGGATGGCCAGCAACTGGTTGCAGTCACCGGGCGCGCCTGGGTCGTTGCCGCGGAATATCGCGGCGCAGCGCTCTG
The DNA here is from genome assembly GCA_038238625.1 of Tepidisphaerales bacterium. Taxonomy (GTDB): domain Bacteria; phylum Planctomycetota; class Phycisphaerae; order Tepidisphaerales; family Tepidisphaeraceae; genus JBBSFP01. Next base: position 2,018 of record JBBSFP010000050.1, on the reverse strand, counting down.
GCTCATGGATGAATATTTCAGCCAGCCGGGGGTGGACCTGTTCATCAACACCACTGTTAACGCCCATGCTGTCGATGCGTTTACCACCTTCGGTTCCCGCAGGGTTCCCATTGGCAATTGGGAATCAGCTGCGTTCTGGATCACCAGCCATCGCGAGTTCGCCCGCACCGCGCTACGCTTGAAACATATTCCCCTGCCCCGACTCCTGAGTCGCCCCGCAGGTGCGGCGCTGCGACTCAAGGATTTTTTGCTTGGACGCAGTCCCAGAAACGGTTCGGCCCATACGATCGACTGCATCTACAGCTTCGATCCGCGCTTCGATTTATTGTGGAAAAGCCTGGCAAAGTTGCATCCCGATCGCCTTCTCTGTCAGCGCGATCTACGTTCGCTCAATTGGCATTTTGCAGGGCCCCTTCGCACACGCAGCTTGCAAATTTTCACTGCCACTTCCAATAACCTGCTACGTGCCTACTGCATTCTTAAGCGACAGGACCACCCGCCATCGGGCCTGAAGCGCATGCGGCTGGTCGATTACCAAAATGTGGATCCGGACTGTGATCACCTCCCCGCTCTACTGCACGCGGCACTCGCCCGGTGTATCGACGATGAGGTGCATACTTTCGAGCATGTTGGATGTGATCTGTTGAAAATGGTCGCCTTCGACCGCCATGCCCCCTACCGCCGAAAGTTACCCGCCTGGCCATTCTATTATCAAGCGACCAATCCGATTCTTCACGATCGTCTTGGGCATCCGGGCATCTGGGATCCCTCATCTTACGATGGTGACGCCAGCCTCTAAAACCCATATCAGAGCACCAATTGATCGGCATCCCATCCGGTTATAACTGCATCGATATCCTCCACCATCAGCGCTGCCGCATAGTCGGGTCCGAGCTCCAACTTCCACAACTTCCACCCCGTCACCAGATCATCAGCCACCGGCCCCACCAGGCCCGAGCCCGTAGCCTTCAGCCCCGCTTCTTCTTGCGAAAACGCTTCGAATAAGAAGCGTGTCTGCTCAGGATCGGTTAACTTTTGGAATTTCGCCAATTTGGTTGGCGAAAGAATTTCGGCAGCCACGGCGTCAAGATGGGTCATGCATTGCACTTTTTCCACATCAATACCAACACGGCTGGTCCTGGCAAAGGCCAACAGAATCCGATCGATCGAGTGACTGATGTTGAACTCAATACCCATATCCGCGGGCACCGCAGGTTTCCCAAATGGCCCCTGCAAAAATTTGATGTCGCCGGGGGCACCACCGGAATATCGCGCGATCAGAAATCGCAGCAGGCCGCGCCCCCCATTTCCCTGAATCCGCTGGGCGTGTGCCCGTTCATCATGTGACAGGAACCCCTGCAATGTTGCGATGTGCTCTACCCAATGTTCGGTCGAAGCCTTCCATACCTGCACAGATCGAGGGGGTAATTCCAAGCCGCCGAGCTGCGCTGGCGACCAGTTCAAACAAATCGATTGGCATTCCTGCATGATCTTATGCACCTTGTAGAACGCCTGTGGTTGCAGGATGATAAATTCATGTACCGATCGACGTCGCTCGCCATGGTAACGGGTGTTTTAGTGCTGGCGTTCGGTCTGCCATCGGGATGTTCTAAAAAAGTCCAGCCTCAACTGGTAGTCTATTGCGGCATTGATGAGCCGTATGCCAGCGAGATATTTAAAGCATTTGAGCAGCAGACCGGCATTCATGTGGCTGCGCAATACGATGCGGAGGCCAGCCGGTCGGTGGGCGTTTTTGAGAAATTACAGTCGGAAGCGGAACATCCGCATGCGGATGTGTGGTGGAGCAACGAGCCATTGCTGAGCGTGCGTCTTGCGGATGCAGGTGTCCTGGCGCCGTATCGACCGCCGATCGCCAGCGATATTGCGGATCGCTATAAAGATTCTCAGGGATTTTGGACCGGTGTGGGGCTGCGCGCTCGTGTGTTGATCGTTGCTGAGCCGGGGCCAGGATTTGAGGTCGAGGGGTTGCAAGATCTTCTCGATCCACGCTTGAAGGG
>JBBSFP010000049.1:0-9994 GCA_038238625.1 Tepidisphaerales bacterium | reverse complement strand
GGGCGATCGGGGTCGGCATCGGGATTGTTACCGATGCGGTTGAGCATGTTCGAAGTGCTGCGACGAACGGCGCTGCTGTCGAAAGCATTGATGGAATACCAGGCTCCATCACCTTCAAACTGCATCTGCATGAGCAAGTGACCGAAGATGCCGGATTCGTCGCAGAAATAGATCGGATCCGGTTGTCCCTTGTGGTGCCGCATGGCTGGTGCATAAAGAGCGACCATCCTGGCGTTAAAGGCGGCGTTAGTGTTGCTTTCAAATTGCCGGCAAAGATCAGGGAGTTCCACATAGATCCCCGCCGTGGAGATTCCCGCCACGAGCAGTCCTGCTGCCAAAGCGATGCGGCCGCGCGCATGAACGCAACAGGCACCGATGATGGCGCATACCGCAGCTCCATAGCAGACCCAGTTGCGTGTTTCATGCAAGCCGTTGAACCACCGCACCCAGAAAAACGGCGATTCGAATAATTTTTTCCCCAAAAATCCTAAAACCGCACCGACAACGCTGGCAATGAAGACCGCACCAACCGTATTGCGCCAAGGCAACCCTTTGCCCACGCGTGTGAATATCGTCCCGCGCTTTTCTATGATGCTGTGCCCAAGCTGCGCCATTAGCCACATGGCTGCGGCTATAAGTGGCGGATAGAGCGTCAGGAAGAACCGTAGATATCCCACACCCGGCGCTTGCTGGCCCCAATAATATGATGTGTAAAGGATTGCGCCCGGTGTAAACCAGAGCAGAAGAATAAGCCCCATGCGCAGTGACTTCCCAAGCATCATAAGTAAACCCAGCAGTCCCACGGGGAAGAGGAGGAAGAGACCGTACAGATACATCTCGGCAACGGTGGTTTCCCACTTGGTTTTGAATTCGCGAACGGTGAATCCGCTGCTTTCATTGGTGCTGTCATACCCCGTGAGGTGACCGGTGGCTTTGAGGTTGAAGATCGCCAGCGCGGCTACGGGGAGCGCCCAGACCAGGATCGGCACGGCGCTGCGCAAATAGGATTTCCAATTACGCCAATTGATCATCCAGAGGGCTGCCACCCCGAGCGGGATTCCGAGCAATCCTTCGCTGTAGCGCAGCGTGACCGTACAACCCAGCAGGAAGCCCGCGAGGACCCCGTGCCACAATTTTCCGCTCCGGCTCCAACAGATCAATATAAACATGCCCCATATCGCAAAGGCGATTGCCGGTGCATGACTGCTGGGGATGATTGCCAGGTGCAGATTCGTGGAATTGGTGGCCAGGACCAGTGCCCCCAGTGCTCCAAAGAACGATCCCGCAAGCGCTCGACCGAGCAGGAACATCCCGAGCACGGCCAGCGTGCCGCATGCGGGACTGACAAGGTAGGCAGCGTCATTGTGCCCCCCCCTGCCCAGATGGCGATCGCGTTGAGAATCGGCACCCCGATGGGATATTTCGGGTAATACCATCCATCGGCAGCTCGGAACCACATCGGCCCGACATACCCAAACGGCTCGGCCGGATGCAGGCCAACTTCGCCGTAATGAGCGATGTTTTTACCGGCAACCAGATAAGCGTTTTCGTCGATCCCCGGACTTCCCGGACCGGGGGCAAAGTAGGTGCGAACCAACAAGGCAAAGCCGATCGTGATGAGCACACCCGTCGCCCAGCCCAGCCATTTCTGCAATCGCGGCTCCGCATCGGAAGGCCAGTCGATGAGATGATGCAGTGCCCGGTCGCGGCGCGATATCTGAACACCATCCAAAAGTTCATCCTCTGATGCCCCCGGTCGGGACCAGGGTTCAAACCCGGGGGATGACGAAAGGGATTCTTCGACTTGGTGCATGAAGATTAAAACTCGTAAGGCCAGTGCCGCTCCTCGCGGATACTCTTCCATAACGCGCGCTGGCACCAAAGATTTCCGCAGGTCCTTTTCAATTTTTAGGCTTCACCGCCACCGAAGTAGCGCGCACCACCTGCAATACTTGGAAGGTCGGTCGCGCGAATGCAAAGGCACGCATCTCCGGGATGAACCAGTGGGCAATCTGTTCCGGAGGATGATTCTTCACCCGTTTGATCGGCGCAAACCGCGTTGAATCCGGCTCACTGTCGCTGCCTTCGATCGGATCCTCCAGCGGCTCACGCCACTTCAAAATCGCCTTGAGGTCAAACCCATCTTTCAACAAGCGATCACGAAATTCCTTGGCAATCACCGGATTGGATAAAACGAAGATCGGCACCTCATTGCTGAGAGCATCGCTGATGAGCTGAGTGCCGATCCGTTTGAATTCCTCAGGAGTGGTGCGGTCAAACACACCCTTCATGTATCGCATGCGATCGCGCGGCACCAGGGTAACCTGGTTGGGATCGACACTTGAAATCTCCGCCTGCTCAAGCTGGCCGCGGTCGCCGGTCATGCCCCCACCCACGTCGCCGATTTTTTGGAAGGCGTTGACCGAATACCACGGCCCATCGCCTTCAAACTGCATCTGCATCAACAGCTTGTCGTTCATGGCATTTCCCTGGGCAAAGAAAATCGCATCAGGTCGATGTGGGTTGCCCGGAGGTGGATCGATGCACATGTGCAGCATGCGCGCGTTGTAAGAACAGTTGGCGTTGTAAGCGTTCAGGTGAACAAGCTCTGGCATCTCGACATAGAACCCGAGCAGCGCCACGGGGATCACGAACATAGCAGTCCCCACGGCCAACCGGCCCCGCGGAAATGCCATCAGCGCACCGGCATGGCCGACAAACAACGCGCCATATTCCCCCCACTGGCGATTTTCCCAAATCGCCTGTCGTACCAGTTCACTTTTGAAATCAAACGCGGTACGCATGAAGGCAAACAAAAGGCAACCTCCCAGCAGGCCCACCGCGGCACCGATCAACGAATTAATCAGGATGCGAAGTAGAACATGTATCGGTCGGTGGTGCGTTTTGGATACTAAAAATTGCGTCCCGGCAAACGCGCTGGAGATGAACCAGACACTGCCCAAAATCGCAGCGGGGAAGAATGTCAGGAACAGCCTTAAGTAGTCGGTGCCCTGCACGCGGACGCCCCAATAATAAGCATTGCACAGGAGTACACCGGGCCAAAACCAGGCCAGAAGAAGTAGCCCGACGCGCCACGAGCGGGCGGGCGCCAGCAGCGTCCCTAATAACCCAACACTGAGCACCAGAAACAACCCGTAGTTGAGCAGCTGATGCGTGGTCCATTCCCATTTGCGATTGAAGGCGTCGATGGTAAACGCCCGGCTCTCATTGGTGGCGTCGTAGCTGGTGAGTTTTCCGGTGGCTTTGTAATTAAAATACGCCAGGAGCGCGACTGGAAAAAACCAGGCGATAATCGGCAATGACGAAACCAGGTAGCTGCGCCAATTGCTCCATCGCACCATCGAAAGGGCCGCAATCGCAACGCACAGCCCCAGTAGTCCTTCGCTGTAACGAATGGTGGTGATAAAGCCGAGTAAAAAGCCGCCAAGCGCCCCCTGCCACAATCGGCCGCTGCGCATCCAGCAAAACAGCAAGTAGATGCCCCACAGCGCGAAAGCCAGGGCTGGCATGTGCGACAAAGGCACCATGGACTGATGTAAAAAAGTGGCGTTGCTGCCGAGAATGATTGCCGCCATTACTCCGAGGAATGACCCCGCGAGCGCGCGGCCGAGCAGGAAGATCGCCAGCACTCCTGCCACCGCACATGCCGGCTGCAGGAAATAGGCCGAAGTGTTGTCACCGCCCATCCAGATGGCCATCGCATTGAGTAGTGGCACTCCCGGGGGATATTTTGGGTAGTACCACCCATCGGCCGTGCGAAACCACATCGACGCGACATAGCTGAACGGATTTTCCGGATGAATTCCTACCTGACCGTAATGGGCAATATTCTTCCCAGCCACCAGGTAGGCGTTGCCATCAATTGCATCGAACGCCGTCGTGCCCGGCCCCGGAGTAAACAGGGCCCGCATCATCAGTGCAAAGATAACCGTGACGCCAGCTCCCGTTGCAAGGCCCAGCCCTTTTCGCCACCCATGCTCGATGGTATCGGGCCAATCCAGAAGGCGGTGCAGCCCAAGCGGCGACCACTTGCCGAGGGGGATCGACGCGGTTGCACGAGAAGATGAATTGGCGGTCGCCAATTCCAGGCCCGGGGCGCCATGGCTGGTTTCACCATTGCCATATGATTCCTCGGCCGCGCCGGATCGATCCCCGATCAAATCATGGCCACCCCGAAGTTCGATGAGTGTTGACGCATCACCTGCCATGCTCAAGAAACATCCTCGCAAAGGAACATCAACACCCTGCCGCCGCATCTATCGATACGCGCCAGCTGTGCCGCTGTTTCAATGAATCTTCGAAGCTTCCGCTCGCCGCAGATTTGACACGATTCGCTACCTTGTCAACCCCCTTGGAATCAGTATCCTAAGCTACGGCTGGGATAGTAGATCATTCGGCGGTGTAGCTCAGTTGGTTAGAGCAGCGGATTCATAAGCCGCGGGTCACAGGTTCGAATCCTGTCACCGCTATTCAAGACAATTCGGGGTTAGATCTATCAGGCAATTGGTATATCAATACGAAATGACGGATTCGAGTCTCGTCGGAACCCTAGACCGCTACCGGCCACTTAGACAGCTCTGTTATAACCCCCCACCTCAATCGACCACGCTTAACAGACCACGAATGACAACGACCGATGCGACGGCCGTTCGTTTACGCGACAGTTGGAAGCGCCTCACCGGGGTGATCGGCGAAGTATTGCTTGGCCTGGCCTACGAGGTAGAAACTCCCGGTGATGCAGATCAGGTCTTCACGGGTGACGGCGCGCTTGGCGATGCCCAGGGCGTCTTCCAGCGTATCGGCGACTTGCGCCATCTTGCCATAAAGCTCCACGTAGCGGGCCGCCAGCTCATTGGGGTCGGCGCTGCGGATGGAATTCACGCGCGTGAAGATCACTTTGTCGGCACCGCTGGTGATGCGCTCGAGCATCCCGCTGACGTCCTTGTCGGCACAGCAGCCGAAGATCACCACCATGGAATCATAGGGAATATGCTGACCGATAGCCTTCATCAGCGCATCGAGACTGGCGGCGTTGTGCGCGCCATCCACGATGACGCGAGGCATCGGGTGGACCATCTCCATGCGGCCGGGAATGGTTGTGCGCGCCAACCCTTCCATGGCCTGGCTGTCGTTGATTGCAAAGCCGCGCGATTTCAAGCGATCGAGCACGCTGAGCGCCAACCCGCAGTTGATCGCCTGATGCTCACCGACCAGCGGCACGGCTAAATGCTCAAAGCGGCTGTTGGGCGTGGTCAGACAGACGCGGTTGTGCGGCCCCATCAGGCGACTGGATTCGAATCGATAGCTGAACTCAATGGTTTTACCGGTAATATCCAGCGGAGCGCCTACGCGAGCGGCAACTTCGCGAAGCACGTCTTCCGCCTCCGGTTCCTGAACGACACTGACGGCAGGCACACCCGCTTTGAAAATTCCCGCCTTTTCGCCGGCGATCTTCGCAACCGTACTGCCCAACTGGGCCATATGGTCTTTGCTCAGCGAAGTGATGGCGGTCACTTCCGGCTCGATTACGTTGGTGCTGTCCAACCGACCACCCAAGCCGGTCTCGATCACCGCAATGTCGACCTTCTGCTCAGCAAAATATTTCAAAGCAATAGCGGTAATAACATCAAAAAAGCTGGGGGCAGGTTTCACACGGGCGGCAAGCGGCTCGATGACGCGAACGAGGCGGGCCAGATCCGAATGCGGAATCAGCTCCCCGTTGACTGCAATGCGTTCCCGAATATCCACGAGGTGCGGACTGGTATAAAGACCCACCTTGTAACCACACGCCTGCAACATGCTCGCGATCATGGCACATGTGCTTCCCTTACCCTTTGTGCCAGCCACATGTACACATTTGATGTGGCGGTGCGGATCACCCAGCTTTTTGAGTAAACTGCGCATCCGGTCTAGATCGAAATTCTGACCGTTATAGCGGACGATTCGCAACCGCTCGTAATCGGTCAATGAATCGAGATACCTCATTGCCTTGGTAAACCCCGGCCCCGCTCCAGGTGTAGCAACAGGAGCATGATAGAAGGGGGTCGGGGCAACAACAGAAACCGCGCGGTGGCTGGGTGATCTGCTGCTAGGCGAATGACCGTTGGCAGCGGGCGACAATTCGCCAGCGCGTTTGCGCGATTTTGACACCGGGGCGGCAAATGGCTGGGTTTTCTGTGCGTGGGCCCGCTCACGCTGGGTTTCGCGACCCCCTTTGCCCGGGGTCGTCAAACTGATAGTCGGTTCGGCCTTGTGGTCGCGCGATTTGCCTTGGGGCTTACCAGTACCGGGCTTTCGATCAATCGTCACCAGGGGAGAACGACCTCGCTTGCCGGCTGCACTGCCCTTGGGCTTTACACCATTACTGCCCAGGCGGAGACCAGTGGCACTACTACTATTGGTATGTTGTCGAACGGGACGTACTTTTAGACGAATCGGCATATTCGCACAATGGTAGCACTTTCGCCGGGTTTTTTCAACTTGCCGAATCTGTTACAATATGCACGCAAATCTTTACATTATCGTGGTTTAGTTCATCAGTAACCGATTCTTCGCTTGCGAAATTTCTAAAATCTGGTAGCCTCGGATAAACTCTAGTTAATCGTAGACCCTTATGCTGAAGACAGTTACGCTAAACGTTCGAAAAGACAAGCCCATCAAGTCGGTGGCTTTTGTGAGCTTGGGTTGCCCAAAAAATCTGGTCGATTCCGAGCGCATGCTGGGCTTGTTGGCGGAGGATGGGTTGGTGATTACCTCCGATCCAACCGAGGCAGATGCAATAGTTATCAACACATGTGGATTTCTCGAAGCGTCCAAAACAGAGTCGATGCAGGAGATTCGCGACGCCGTCCGTATCAAACGAGATGGCAAGTGCCGGCGCGTGATCGTTGCGGGGTGTTTAGTACAGCGGCACAAGACCAAGCTTCTCGCCCAAGAGCCTGGAATTGATCGCTTGGTGGGTGTGTTCGATCGCGATCATATTGTCCAGGCGGTGCGTGGCAACGGTAACAGTGACCCGGCAACTCATTTCATTGGGAAATATCACGATCTGACTCACCGCAGCGGCCAAACTTTTGAAGATGACCGCTCCCGCCTGCGATTAACCCCCCGGCATTATGCCTACCTGCGGATCAGTGAAGGCTGCAATCAAGGGTGCACCTTCTGCACCATTCCGGGTATCCGCGGCCCGATGCGCTCGAAGCCGATTGATCACATCATCGCTGAAGCGCGTGAATTGGCGGCCGATGGTGCCGTTGAACTCAATTTGATCGGGCAGGATACCACCAGCTATGGCACCGATATCGCCTATCCTGCCGGGCTGTCGGGGATGCTGCGCGCCCTTGATCGCCAACTCACCGACGTGGCCTGGCTCAGATTGATGTACGCCTATCCGAGCTGTTTTACCGATGAAATGATCGACACCATCGCCCAATGCGGACGCGTGGTGAAGTACATCGATATGCCGTTGCAGCACATTAATGACCAGATTTTAACGAAAATGCGGCGACGGGTTTCCAGGGTGCAGATTGAGACCCTTTTAGAAAAGCTGCGAAAGCGCATTCCAGGCATTGCGATTCGCACCACGTTCATCGCGGGTTCCCCGGGTGAAACAGATGGACAACATGTCGAGTTGGTGAAATTCGTTCGTGATTTTGGGTTCGACATGATGGGGGTATTTCCTTACAGCCAGGAACCTTCCACGCCGATGGCTCGTCTCGAAGATCAATTGCCTGACCCCATCAAGCACCAGCGCGTTGAAGAGCTGATGTTGGCGCAGCAGGAAGTCGCCTTTGCAAAAGCCAACGCGATGAAGGGAAAATCCTTAGAATTGCTTATCGATGGCGTCGCTGAGGATGCGGCTGATGGTTTTGCCGGGCGTTCAGCGTCGCAGGCACCGCAAATTGATTCGATGGTGCTAGTGCATGGGGCTAAGAATCTGCATGCAGGAGAACGACTTTCAGTGAAGGTCACCGGCCGGCGCGGGTACGACTTGTTGGCTCAGATACCTTCTAGCCGATCGCGCAGCCTTTCCGTAATAGGGTGATTTTCAAAGCTTGGGGGCCGATCTTTTTCCCAATAGCTGTGCGAGAACGCGGTGGGATCTGGATCTGCGTGTTTTTCGCATGTTTCAAGAATCATTGGAGGATTCATGGCAGGGCAATTTGTCGACAAGCTGGAATCGCGCACTTATTTTTCCGGGTCCAACTTTTTTCCGATCGGGGTATTCAGCCAGCCGACCAGCTCGTTTGCGACCTGGCAAGGCCGGGGGGTAAACACTCTTGTGGCAGCGGAATCCCAGGGCGGGGCAGTCAGTGTGGATCAATGGGCCGCCGCTGCCGATGCAGCAAACCTGTACCAGATTCGCCAGCCGACTTCCGATCTGAAGGCCGACACCCGGAATCATCGATTGCTTGCCTGGTTTCAGCCGGATGAACCTGAGGTCAACGGCACGGCGCCCTCGTTGCTGGCGAGCAACGCCGCAAGCTGGCGCGCCGTGAAAAACGCCAAACCAATTTTCACTAACTTCTCAGGTTCCAACCTTCTTGACGGCAATACCTCGGCAGACGTGTATAACCAGTACCTCCCCAGCACGGATTGGGTGGGAAGCGATCTTTACCCGGTAACTGGTTGGGGCCGAACCGATTGGATCGATTATGGGCAGACCCCGCCTGATCGCCGGATGAACGAGGGGCTGGCGGTGAAGGCGTTTGGGCAACTTTCCGCCAAACCACAGTTTGCATTTATTGAAACCAGCAATCAGCAGCTATCGTATACGGCACCCGGGACGCGCGGCGTCACGGCGGCGGAATTTCGCGGGGAAGTGTGGGATGCCGTCATCCACGGTGCCAAGGGCATCATCTATTTTCCGCAGCAGTTCAACGGTTTTTCCTACGATGCCACTCCGCCCGAAGTGGTCAGCGAGATGGGGATCCAGGACACCCGCCTTAAGGCATTAGCCCCGGCCATCAATTCTGCCGCCGATTCCAACGATCCTGCCCTGCAGATGCCGAACCTGGCATCGCCCGCTTTGGAAGGCACGGTGCGCGTACTCAATGGGCAGCGATATTATTTCGTGCTCAACATGTCGAATCAGAACTTGACCAACCAGGAGCTCGACGTCGCCGGGCTGGTTCAAAAAAGCCGGGCAACGGTTGTCGGCGAAGCGCGGTCTATTAAAACAGCCGCTGGCTATTTCAACGACAATTTCGCCCCATTCGAGATGCACGTTTATCGTCTGGCCAATTCGTCGGTCGGTACGCCAATTGTGGTCATCCCGCCCCCGTTGCCTACTCCCATTGTGGATGTCCATGCTTTTAATTTGACACTGGACCTGCTGGGTAGCGCCACGGAACCGGCGACAGTTCTGAACTAGATTTCCCCCTTCTGCGCGCTATCGCAATCAACGCCGGTCCCCCAACAGGGCCGGCGTTCTTTTTATGCGGACGTTGCAAAACCCGACGCGGCGATCGCAGTATTGGCCGAATCTGCTGGTGAGGTTGCTATAATGGCCCCGTGGCCTTGAAACCCGACGACACCATCTGCTATTGCTTCCATGTGCCCTTGCGCAAGGTTCAGAACTTCTGCCGACGGGAGAAGCCCCAAGCGGCTTCGCAGATTTCCGAATGCTTGTCGGCAGGCACGGGGTGCGGCTGGTGCGTGCCGATGTTGAGCAGAATCCATCGCGAAATTTGCGGCAATACAGCCCCGTGGTGGCGAATCGAAAAGGATATGACCCCCGGTACGTCGGTGACCACCGACGCGGATTCCTCCACTTACTCGGCGGGTCGAGAAACTTATTTACAACAGAAAAAGTCGACCGGAAAGTGATATCGGTGCAATCGGCATAATCGTTGCTGCACGATGCTTCACTTACATTGGGTCGGCAATCGTGTCGCAAATCCCGCCAGGATAATTTGCAAAATATTTTTTGCCTCTTCTCAATATACGAATCAAAGTGTGTATGTTGTGGGTG
>JBBSFP010000048.1:0-10070 GCA_038238625.1 Tepidisphaerales bacterium | reverse complement strand
TTCTCAAGTTGTTTCTGGAGGAAGAAGATCTGTCGCTCTACGTGCTGATGGATGTCTCCAAAAGCTGCGACTATGGCACGCCTAACAAGGCCCGGTATATCAAGCAGGTCGCGGCGGCGCTGGGGTACATCGGACTGGTGAACTATAACCGTGTGAATATCCTGGCCATGTCCGACCAGGTGGTGGCGGAAACCGGGGCGCTACGCGGGCGGCGGCGCGTGTCTCAGATGATCGACTTCATCGCCCATCAGCAGCCCACCGGCACGAGCCATTTCGCCGAGGCATCGCGCCGATTTGCATTGCAGAACCGGCAAAAAGGAGTCTGCGTCGTGCTTTCGGATTTCTTCATCAAAGAAGGGTTTGAAAGTGGTCTACGATATCTGGCTGGCGGGAAATACGACCTTTTTTGTGTGCAGACACTTAGTCCGCAGGAGATTGAGCCAGATTTGCAGGGCGATCTGAAGCTGCGCGATCTTGAGGATTCAGATACCGCTGAGGTATCGATCACGCAGCCACTGCTCAAAAAATACAAGGCGAATCTCAACGCCTACTGCCTGGGTTTGAAGGAATACCTGGCGCGGCGGGGTGGAACTTATTTGTTCACCAGCACGGCGGTGCCTTTTGACACCCTGGTGCTTAATTACCTGCGCGAGCGCGGGTTGCTGGGATAGGCGATGTCTTCAATTCCGCATTTTCTGAATCCCGCTAACGCCGCCATCGCCGCTGCCATCGCGATGCCGCTGCTGTTGCTGCTTTACTTTCTGAAGCTGCGCCGCCGGGAGCAGGATGTCTCGAGCACACTCTTATGGCGCAAAGCGATTCAGGACCTGCAGGTCAACGCGCCCTTTCAGAGACTGCGGCGAAACCTCTTATTGCTGCTGCAGTTGCTTCTGCTGGCGCTTTTGTGTCTGGCTCTGGCGCGACCGGTGTCAAATTACAAACCGGGGGCGGGAAAGTTCACGGTCATTCTCATCGATCGCTCGGCTTCAATGTCAGTGGTTGAAGCGGACTATTCTAATCGCACGCGTTTGGAGGAAGCCAAGCGCCGCGCCAACGAATTGGTCGACTCCATGACCCGCCAGGACATGGCTACCGTCATTGCATTTGATGATTCCGCCGAGAATGTTCAGACCTTTACCGCTGATGCGGTGCGTTTGCGACAGGCGATCAACTCAATCAAGCAGACGGATCGCCGCACGGCTTTAAAGCTGGCATACCTGTTGGCGTCGGCGCAGGCAACGTTCCCGGAGGCACAGCTCCGCGCCAACCAGGTGCCGGATGTCTTCCTATACTCCGATGGGCGCGTAACCGATGGCAACGAATTGTCCCTGAAAGGGAACCTCCACTACGACCACGTGGGAACGGCTAAACTGAATAACATCGGAGTCGTTGCATTGAGTGCAAAACGAAATTATGAACGGCCCGATGAAGTCGAGATTTTTGCGCGGCTGGCCAACTTTGGCAGTGAACCGGTTGAGGCGGATGTGCAGCTGTTTGTGGACGACCATGAACGCGCTACTGCCGCAGGGCCGGACGCCTGTTACCTATACCCCGAAAGTTGGAACGATGATGAGCGCCAGGCGGAACTGGCCAAAAACAAGCGCCCGCCTAAAGACTCCATCGAGTTTCCCAAGATCATCATTACGCAGGCGGCCGTCGTCCGGCTCGAGCAGATGCACAAGGAAGGAGATGCGCTGGCGGCAGACGATTCGGCTTCGGTGATCGTGCCCCAGCCCAAAACTCTTTCGGTCCTGTTTGTATCCGAGGGCAATTTCTTTCTGAACCGGGCGCTGGAATCGCTCGATCTGAAACATCCTGATTCCATGCGACCGGAGGAGTATGAAAGCAAGAAGCCATCGGCCTACGACGTGATTCTTTTCGACCGCTACAAGCCCACCTATCTGCCACCTGCGGGAAATCTTGTTTATATCGGCGTGGTTCCTGACAACTTAAAGATGCACGCGGTTCGCACGATGGAGGGGGCGCCACCCACGGATTCGAATCCGCCGGTTCTCGACAAAGACTTGACCATCCTTGATTGGAAGCGAGACCATCCGATCCTGCGGGGGCTGCAGTTAGGGAAGGTATATATCGGCGAATCGTACAAGCTGCGCGTGCCGCTTGAGGATGAGGTGCTCATTGAAGGGACGCAGGGTCCGCTAGTGGTGCTGGAAAGGCAAGAGCACCTCAACTACCTGGTCATCGCATTCGATGTGCAGCAGAGCAACTGGCCCCTGAAACCCAGCTTTCCGCACTTTATGTATAGCATGTTGCAGTACCTGGCGATTGGTTCGGACATGGATGTGCGGGAATCTTATCCACCCGGGTCGACGCCCAGGATTCCGCGCAGCCAGTTGCTGAACGTCGATCCGAATCTGCAGGAGATTCGCATGACAGGCCCGATGGGGGAGAAACGATTGAAGATTCCCGAAACCGGGGATTTTGTGTTGCCCGCATTAGACAAAGTGGGCGTCTACACCCTGGACCCGCCGATCCCACGGTTCGAGAAGATCGCTGTCAATCTGCTCGACCTGAATGAAAGCAATCTGCAACCGGCTGACGCCCCTGGCAGTATTGATGGGAAGGGCGACGCCATGGAAGGCGGAAATAAAAAGCGGCTGGAGCTTTGGTGGTGGATCGTGGCCTGTGCGGCGCTTCCCCTTTTGATGATCGAATGGTGGGTCTACACCCGACGTGTGCACCTGTAGCTTCAGCATCGGCGCAGTCTGGCACCCCCGATGATACCCGGCTAAATCCCAAGCAATTGCTTATACGAAAAGGAGCCAGGCAGTTAGACAGATCGCGCATTGCGCCACTGCGCAAATGCCAACGATCGTCTTTTTCACCGACGGATGTTTGCGATCGCGGTTCGGGCGTGTGCATTCCATCCGATGCATGACCCCGGCGATGATGAGGTTTGCTTCGAACCTTGCCAGGCCCCGACGTTCACCTTCATGCACCAGTGCATCGCGCACGGAGTAGCGCAGCACTGGGCCATCGCGCTGCAGCCGAACTGTGGACCGCACCATGGTCACAAACCCTTCGACCGCCGCCGCGGATTGGGCAATGGCTGCCGTTGCTTTGGCAGCTCGCAACAGGCGTCGGGCGGAGGATTCATCCTGCAGTGGCATGGAACAATTGTATCCCCCCTTGGCTCGTTTCTGGCCAAAACACGCACGCATGCGCCAACCGAAGTCGGCCGATGTGAGCGCCGCGTGGCATCTATTCTGATTTTGCGGTTTGAAGCGCTGCGTGGGCCTCGCAATTTCAGTAGAGTGTCGGCCTTGTGAAAAAGTGGCGAAGAATCATTATTGCCTTGCTCCTGTTAATCATCATTGGCCTGGGCGCGCTCAGCGGCGTTGGGTATTGGCTATCCCGCAGTGCGCCATCGTACTACCACCCGGTGACGCGTAAACCTCAGGAACAGAACGCGCTGTTTAACACGGGTTTGCAGAAGTATCTGCAAGCGCAGGAGTCGATGAAAAAAGCCTATGCCGCAGAACGCCGCGCAAGCTACGCCCAGCGGAATGGCCAGCTGGAGCCGGCCACCGAGCCGATTGAAGCGGTGGAAGTCGTGTTTACTGAGGATGAGCTCAACGCCTTCATGGGCCAGTGGGCGAGTGAATACCACGATAAAATTGATGCATACCTGAAGGATCCGGTGGTCGTGCTGCAGGAGGGCCAGATCATCATCGCCGGGCAACTCAAGAAGCCCGAGCTGGTCATGGCAGTGCACCTGGACGCATCGGTCGACGAGAAAGGACAGCTGCGCCTGGTGATCGCATCGGTGCGGGGCGGGCGGCTCCCATTACCCAGCTCTTTTTACGCCGGGGAAAAACAAAAGGCGTCCGATGCCCTCATGGGATGGCTGCCGGCATGGCAGAAGGAAGCGCAGCTTTCGGATGATGGAGCGGTTAATTCTGCGGCGATCAAGGCCGCTATGAGTAAGTTGATTCTTCATTTGTTTAATAATGAACCCGCGCTGCCGTATGTGTTTTTTCCCGACCCATCCGGTGGATCTCCCAAGACTGTGCCAGTTCAAATGGTCGATGTTAAAGTCACCGATAAGAAGCTCCGCCTCATGTTGCAGCCTGTCGATCCCTCTTCGCGGCAAACCTTGATCGAGCACATCCGCGACCCGTATGTCAAAGATGCTCCTGAATGAACTGTGAGCAAGATCGCATACCATAGGGCAAATGTCGCGGTCTAGTGCGCAGTTATTGCACGGGGTGAGCAATCATCGCTTCTTTATTAAACGTGTACCTCGCCTAACAGACCCCCATCAATGACATTTAATTTTATTCGTTATATATAGTTATATGCTAGAAACCGCCATTTCTAAAATTTTTCTATCTTGTCTGGCAGGCGGTTTGCTCATTGGCCAACAGAAGTCATTGGAGGACTTCTCAGCCGTTGTCTTTCGCGGAGCGAATCATGACAAACGCCTCTTGGGAAATGCCGTCAGGCAATTCGAACCAGGAATGGGGATCATCACAACGCATAAGCGATTTATTTGTGGACGACATGACTCGTCGCGCCGAGCTTAGCGAGCGTGTGGCCGCTGGGATTTCATTGTGGCTGCAATCATCCCAGGCTACGCATGTGGATTCCATTGCCCGCGATGACCTGGGGCAACGAATCCTGCAGGCCGCGCAGGCTGCGGTTCAACTTCATCTACATCGCTAACCACCCAAAGGGGTCTTCAAATGATCTACGGACTCTACCAGTCCGCGGCGGGAGTGATGACAAACTCCTATCGCCAGGACGTGATCGCCAACAACATTGCCAACGCCGAAACCACCGGGTTCAAAAAGCATATGGCCGTTTTTAAGGAGCGCCCCACCGCCGCTGAAGAGCGACACCTTCCCTCGTCACACACCAATCAAATGTTGGAAGGCCTTGGGGGCGGCATCTTCGCTTACCCGACACAGGTGGATCTGTCGCAGGGCGAACTGGAGCCGACCGGCAGCAACCTGGATGCAGCGATCGAAGGCCGTGGTTTTTTTACTGTCAGCGACAAGGGCGAAACCCGCCTCACGCGTGATGGGCATTTCGCTGTCGACCGCGACAACCACCTGGTGATGGCCAGCGGCGAGGGAAAACAGATCCTTAGTGCCGACGGCGCCCCCATCGTGCTCCGCCCTAACCAGCAAATCACGATCAACCGTTTTGGGTTGATCTCGCAGGATGAAAAGGTAGTGGCAAAGTTGGGTGTGGTCGATGTTGCAAACCCCGAGGCACTGACGAAGCTGGGGGGCACGCTGATGTCCGTCCCCGCCGGTGAGCCATTGCTTCCAGCAACCGGGTCAATCCATGGGCAGTTCGTTGAACGTAGCAACGTCGAACCCGCCACCGAACTGACTGAATTGATGGACGCAGAGCGGCAACTCGAAGCCAACGCCAACATGATCCGCTATCAAGATTCGACGCTCAGCCGCCTGGTGAATGACGTGGCCAAGCTATCGTAATTCGCTGTTGCGACTGATCTCTGCTAATTGCATCAGTACGAAATCGCGGGGCAGGGCGGGGCGGTGATATTGCGCATCTGCATCAGCCACATTTGATCAAATCAAAAAAGTTTTGCCGTCAAAGCGTTTCAAGTCGGAAGCAAACGCGGTCCGATAAACGCAGTTATGGCCATAACCGCACTCTACTCCGCCGCCACCGGGCTTCGTGCGTTGTCCACGCGCATCGACGTGGTTGCCAACAATTTGGCCAACGCTGAAACCACCGCCTTCAAAGCCAGCCGGGTGAACTTCGAAGATCTGATGTACATGACGCTTCGCCAGCCGGGAACTGCTAACGCGGACGGCGGCGACAGCGTTTCCCCCGCGGGCATCTTCGTGGGCCTGGGCACTCGCATAAGCAATACGCAGCTTGATCTCACACAGGGTAGCCTGGAAAGCACCGGGCGGCAGCTCGATGTGGGCATATCCGGTGAAGGATTTTATCACATCAAGCTGCTTTCGAGTATCGGCGGTGGTGACGGGTACACCCGCAATGGCAACTTTTTTGTCAATGAAGCAGGCGAATTGGTGCTGGGGCTGGGTGACGGCTACAAGGTCGTACCGGCCATCAATATCCCCAAGGGCACGACCGACATTTCCATCAGTGAGGCGGGCATCGTTCAAGCCACTGTCTCTGGTAGTCAAGTCAAACAGAAGCTGGGCCAACTTGAGATAACTCAGTTCCCAAATCCGCAGGGTCTGCAACTGCTGGGCGGAAGCATCTACGTGAAAACCGATTCATCAGGGGAACCAGTGACCGAAAAACCTTCGTTCAATGGCAATGGCAAAACGCTGCAGGGGTTTCTCGAATCCAGCAACGTCGATCCAGTTAAGGAATTGGTTCAACTCATCAAAACGCAGCGATCGTTTGAACTCAACAGCCAATCGATCCAGACCGCCGACCAGGCACTGCAAACCATCGGCAACCTGCGTCGGCAGTAATGCCGGCACGATCGCCACGGGCACGCGCTGAAATCAGTCAAATGGCAGGGGCGCAAGCCGCTCTTGCAGAGGACGTGTGACATGGAAATGGGTCTTCCCGCCTATCGAAAAGCGATGCGTTTGATGGTGGTACTGTTCACGCTGGCGTGGCTCACGCAAGCCTTGCTGGCGGAAGTCGGTTTCGGCGCTGAGCCGGATCGGCCGATCCAGCTGGCGCAAAACATCGGGCAGCAAGAAACCACGCGCGCTGAACCTCGCATCCCAGCGGATCAGCGGCAGGGGTTGAACCCTGACCCCCAGGAACGGTCGGCAACTCAGCAACCGACATCCGAGAAATTTGTTCCCGGCTCGCCACGGTTTTTATCCGGGGTGACGCTGGAACTGCGGGGAGAAGCGACGGTTACCAGCAACGACGTGCGGCTTCGCGATGTGTGCCGATGGTCCAAGGCAGATGGAGCGGCCTTTGAGCCGGTGGCTGATCTTGTGCTGACCCGCATGGGAACGCGCGTCGCCTGCCGGGCTTTTACGGTGCGCGAGTTGAAGGGGTTGCTGGGCGATGCGGGGTTGAACCTGGGTGTAATTCGTTTTGCCGGGGCCATTAACTGCACGGTTACCCGGGCTGATCAGAATCTTGATGCGCACGACACGCTGGAGCAGTGGATCGACGCCCGCTCCACCGGCAGGAGCGAACTTGCCCAAACGGCTGTGGCAACGACGCCCGAGCCCACAACCCGCACAGCGCCAATCGCCGAGGGTCGAACGGGAATCGGAGCACAATTGCGAGCGCAGGTTGATTTGCCCACCCCCACCGAAAGGCCGACGAAGCTCGCTGTCGTGAAGGCGGTGGTGGATGCTCCACCTGCAGCCGATGCGGCACCGGTTTGCCGGACCCTTCGGGAGTTGTTGGTTGCTGACTTGTCCGAGCGCCTCGCCTTGCCGATGGAATCGCTGGAAGTCCATTTCAACCCAGCCGACGAAAAGGTACTGAACCTGAGCGAGCCGAAGTTCCGATTCAATTTAGAACGCCGCCGCAATGGAAGCCTGGGTGAGGTGAGCTGGGGGGTGTTGATTGTGAGCGATACCGGGAAGCAGCAGACGACTATTGCCGGAATGGCACGGGCTTGGCAGGAGCAACTGATCGTGCAGAAGCCGATGGTGATTCACCAGGTGATTCGCGATGAGGATTTGATCAGCCGCAGGACATTGGTTGAGCGGATGCCGGAGGATCCGGCGGTGACGCGAGATCAAGCGGTAGGCCAGATGGCATCGCGTGAGCTTCGTGCGGGAACGTTGCTGACAAGTCGCCTGGTGGAGGCGATGCCGCTGGTTCGTGCCGGGCAGTTGGTGACGATTAACGTTCAGCAGGGCTCCGTGCAGGTGCGCACGGTAGCCCGGGCGATGGAACCGGGCACATTGGGTCAGACCATCCGCGTTCGCAATGAGGCCACGCGCGATGTTTTTGAAGTGATTTGCACTGGGCCGCAGGAAGCGCGCATGAGCGGTGAACCGAAGGACGGCCGCACCGCTCCGGGGGTGGCAACGTTGGATCGCAACTAAAGATTTGTCACCCGGGAACGGAGACCACGCACATGATGCGCTACTGCTTTTTGAGCCTCGCGGGGATTTTATGGGGCAGCGGAACCCTCGTTGCGCAAGTACAAAACGGCCAGGCACCGCCGCCTCCCGATAACCCCCCGGCCCTGCTCGCGGGGCAAGCGGGCGCTCCGCTAACCGTGGCTCCCGCGCAACAGCGACCCCAGGCACGCCCTGCAAATCTGGGGGTACTGAGCCAGCTTCATAGTGGATCGCTCCTGCAGGCGTCGCTGCTTCTGCCGACCGATGCCGATCAAGTGAAGCTCGGTGATATCAGCTTTTATTCAGTCGACCCGCTGAAACCAAAGACCCTTAAAAAGCATGACCTGATCACCATCGTCGTGCATGAGCAAAGCACTGCTGCTTCGACCGGCACCACCGATCTAAAAAAGAACGCCGATCTCGATGCCAAGTTAAATAACTACATCGACCTCAATGGCCTGAAGCTGAATGCGAACACACCCGCGATTGCTCCGGAGATCAATCTTTCGGGCACTCGTGATTTCAAAGGCGAAGCGACCGTGAATCGATCGGACACCGTGGAGGGCCGCATCACTGCCGAAGTGTTGGACGTAAAGCCCAATGGTGTGCTGGTGCTGCAGGCGCGCAAGCGCATCAAGAACGACGAGGATGAACAGGAATTTTCGATGACCGGGATGTGCCGCGCGGAAGACCTCACACCCGACAACACGGTGCTCAGCGCCCAAATGTACGACATGGCTTTTGCGAAACTTTCCAAGGGGCCGGTCCGCGATACCAGCAAGCGCGGATGGATTCCGCGATTATTGGACTTTGTCAACCCGTTCTGACGATGGGGGTGGCAGGACCAACTGTTTTTAACCCCTGGGATCCCGGTTTATGACAAAGCGGTGGTTGCCCATCCTCATGGCGCTGACCGGTACGGTGCTGGGCCTGTGCGCTCCGGCGGCGGCCGTCAAAGTAGCGGACATCACCCGCATCGGTGGACAACGCACCAACGTCATTGTGGGTATGGGGCTGATTGTCGGGCTTAAAGGCACCGGAGACGGCGGGGCATATCTGCCAGCAACCAAATACCTCGTCGGTATGCTGGAACGGCTCAGCCGCAGCGACCCGGCCGTCGCCACCAACCTCGCCACCGTGAAAGATTTGGCCAGCGCCAACAACGTGGCGATTGTGAGTGTCATGGCAACGGTGCCGCGTGATGGAGTGCGCAATGGCGATCACATTGATTGCACGGTGAACAGCATTGGAGCGGCCAGCAGTTTGAAAGATGGGACACTCTTTGTCACACCGATGCGCATTGCCGACCCGCGGGTGGCGCGCTTCGTGGCGATGGCTCAGGGACAGGTGGTGATTGAAGATCCGACGGTCTCCACCGCGGGTGTGATCAAGGGGGGTGCAGTGCTCGAGGCCGACTTACCCGCACGCTACATCGAGGATGATGGTCGCTTCTGGCTGATTCTTGATGACGCCGCCGCCAGTTGGACCAACGCCAGCACGATTGCCAAGGTGATTAACGATGCCGAGGGCACCAGTGGTGAAACGCTTGCGGTTGCGGTTGATCCGAAAAACGTGAGCGTGAGCATTCCCCCCCCCGAGCGCGAGCGTCCGGATTCATTTATAAGCCGGGTGCAGCGATTACCGGTTCCGATGCTTGCCACCGAAGCGCGGGTGGTGATCAACGATCGCACAGGGACAATGATCGTGACCGGCGATGTGGAAATCAGCCCGGTGGTGATCAGCCATAAGGGATTGACCATTACGACGACCAACCCCCCCCCGGTGCCCTCGTTGAGAAATCCCCTGGTGACGCAGAAGACTCTGGTGCCGCTGGATACCACCAATCAGGGCGGGGCCAAATTACAGGATTTGGTGAACGCGCTGGATCAACTGAAGGTACCGGCTGAGGATCGCATCACGATCATCAAGGAGCTCTACCGCACGGGCAAGCTGCATGCAAAGCTCATCGTTGAATGAGCAAATTCGCAGCCGAGCCTAAGCCAGGATGGCGCAACCATGATCAGTTCAGCATTACAACATTCCCTT
>JBBSFP010000047.1:0-10112 GCA_038238625.1 Tepidisphaerales bacterium | reverse complement strand
GGCTGACCCGGTGCCGGTGGCTGACCCGGTGCCGGTGGCTGACCCGGTGCCGGTGGCTGACCTGGCGCGGGTGGCTGGCCCGGTGCTGGTGGCTGACCCGGTGCCGGTGGCTGGCCTGGCGTCGGTGGCTGACCGGGTGCGGGTGGCTGACCCGGTGTCGGTGGCTGACCTAGCGTCGGTGGCTGACCCGGTGCGGGAGGAGTCGGAGGCTTGGGAGTCGTGTCCAACGCCACCTGTGTATCAGTCATCTTCTGCAATGCCTCCTTGAACTTCCCGTCTTGAAGATCTTTGGCAGCATCCTTTGCAGCAGCCTTTGCCTTATCCAAATCCGCACTAGGTTCTCCCTCCTTTTGCAACTTATCCAAATCGTCAGCGATGGCCTTCTGCTTATCCGATAAATCCTTTGCTGGATCGTTCAGATTCGATTTCGCATCCTGTGCATCCTTCTGAACATCCTTCACCGTATTTTCGGCATCTTCCAACTTCTTGGCTGGATCTTCCGGTGGTTTGCCCAAGTCCTGATTAAGCGATGAGATTTTTTCGTCCAGCTTTTCCTTTGCCTTCTGCAGGTTGTTGACTGCCGACTCCTCGCTTTTGGTTGCATCCGCCGGCTTGGAATCTTTCAACTTATCCGAAGCAGACTTCATATCCTCTTGGGCCTGGGCAAGAGGCTTTTGCGCGTCCTTTGCTGATTCGGGTAGATCCTTTTTTGTGACATCTGCTTTCTTGTTCAGATCATCCTGGTTCTTTGCGATTTCCTGATTTGAAGGCTGCGTACTCGATGGCTGCGTGGCGGCTTTCGCGTCAGGCTTGTCAGGCTTGTTCTCGCTGGGCTTGTTCTCCTTCGGATCCTTGGCGGTATTGGCAGCGGTTTGCTGCTGGACTTTCTCTTCTTTCTTCATCAAGTCCGCCACCTGCTCACGCGCCTTTTCCAACTGCTCCACTTCCTGCTTTTCTTTATCAAGCTGGGCGATGCGTTGGTCCAGCGCCCGCTCGGCATTGGTCAGGTGATCGATCGCGGATTTCTGTGGCCGGGCAGCATCGGCAAACTTCGCCTTGTCCAGCGGGGCCTCCGCAGTGCCCATGTCATGGGCAGCCACGCTGATTTCTGTGGCGGCAAGGATGGATTGCGTCACGATCAGCGGCTGCAAATCCTTAGCATCCTGCTCCAGTTTCAACTGCTGCTTGTTTAACGATGAGGCCTGTAACGGATCCTTACAGCCGGCGGTGGTTGCCTCCAGCTTGATCTGCTCGGCCTTGATCGCCGACAGCCGAGCCTTCAAATCCTGCGCCTGCGCCGTGGCATCGCCCTGCGGTTTATTGGCATCCAGCTTCGCAAGCTGTGCCTGCACCTGCTTGCGAGCCTCTTCGAGTTGATGCAGGGCCAGCTCCGCATTTTTGGCGGCGGGATCAGACTGGGGTGTCTTGCTGTTGAGCGCGGCCCGCGTGTCCTGCATGCGGTCTTCGCCAATCTTCACCGTATCTGCTGCCTGCGGAGCAATGCTATCCAGACTCTTGCGAATGCGATCGGTCAAATCGACATTGTCGGCTTGCTTGTCTTCCCAAACCGCGGCTTTGTCGGTCTCGGGTTTCTTGATGCTCAGCGTCTGCTTAATGCCCGCCAGAATATCGGTTTGCTCCTTGATGGCGCGCTCAAGCTTTGCCGAAGCATCTGCCAATTTGCGCGCCGAATCCTGCTCCGGTGCCACCAGACTCGCCAAGTCATACAGGCGATCGCGCGCATCTTTTTCCCGGGTTGCAGCCAGATAGAGGGAACCATCGTCCAGCCGGGCACCCGCTTCCTGCAGCGATTCGGCCAAGCGCCCCTGCTGCGCCGCCGCCAGGCATTGCTTCAAACGATCAGCCGTGGGGCTGTCGGCGTTAGCGACCAGCTTCCCGAGCTTATCAAGCAACGACACCGTCTCTTCATGCAGCGCCAATTGATCCGAATGCTGCAATGAAAGGGTCGTCTTCTGCGCTTCATCAAACTGATCCTTGCGATGCGGCCCGACGTTCTTGATCAGGTCCTTCACCTGCTTGAGATTCACATTCTGCAGCTCGGCTAGCTTGCCAAACCGTACTGATAGTTGATAGAGCTCCTGCTCGCGCTGATATTCGATCAGCAATTGCTTCATCTGCACCAGCACTGTGTCCTGCTGGCCATAAGCCTTGACGGCATCTTCCTTCATGTGGCTGGGGTCGGCATTGCGGGCATTCTGCAAAAGCTCGATCACTTTCGACATCTGCTTGTCGGACAAACTGCCCACCACCGAACGAATCGCCTTGAGTGTCGCAACATCTTCGGTGGCCATGTGATTGCGCTGGAATTCGGAGATGATCGCATCCAACTGCTGACCAGCTTTGACCGTCTCGTTGCGGATACCGGTCTGTACGTCTTCGTTCTGGCGGATTTGATCCGAAAGCGTCTGCCCCGCTCCGAAGGTCAGGCGAGCGCCGCCCAATGGAAATGCAACCGAAGCCGCCATGGCAACCGCCAGCGAGATTCTCCGCACCGAAGCCTGCAGCCTCCTGCGCCTCGAGGAATGGTTGAAATCTTGATTGACTGATTGAGTGTTCGAGAATTTCGTGGCAGCACGCATATCGCTCTCCTTCGTCATTGGTTGCCAGGGGCATGACCGCACGTTTTGCAATTAATTTCGAGTTCGAAGACAGGTACCGTTGTGCTACGGTTTTGTTGTGCATATTGCACTGTATCGGGATTCATTCTTTGGCCGGGTCGGAGGTGGGCGAGCGGCCGCTAAGAACCTCGTTGAGGATGCGCGTCGCCTCTTCCTGCTTGTGGGTTTCCTCCTCAAGAGGCGACATGACTTCCTTCATGCGCTGCAGCAGTTCTTCGCGTTTTTCGGATTCACCGACAATGCGCGCGGTGTATTTTTCACTCTGTCCTCGACCCGGGCCGTTCACCGAATTGGTATCCTCCACCTCGATCCAGTATTCGATGTTGCTGCCCATCAGCGAGGGGCGGGTGGTGCTCGGTGGGACCGAAACCTTGGAAAGCTCCCACTTGTAAGCACCGGGGAACTGCTTACGCGCGGGGTCGAAGGGAAGTGAAATGGTTTTCACGTCGCCTTCATCTACTTTGTATTTCAAACTCACTTTGCTCAGCCCGAATTCATCGTACACATCATACCCCACCAGGATGTCCGCCCCCTCGGTTGCCAATTCCTCTTTTCGCATGGGGAAGGTGATACGCACCACCGGATCTTTCTTGGCAACCATCTCGATGCGATAGACCACACCGTCACGGCTTTGCAGATTGTCATCGTCGATGAGATTAATTGAAAACCTGGTGGTCTTTAGCGGCAGATCGAAATCGCAGGTGAGCTCCGTAGGCTTGGCGGAATTGACGGTCATGGGAATGTTCTTCAGGACCACGTCCGCGTGCGATTCTTCACCCGCCGTGGCCGGCCCACTGGCGGGGCGCGTGGCAGGAAGGCCGGTCAGATGAACGGTGTTGCCGATCCCTTTTTCATTAAGCGTTAAGCGAACATTGTGATTGGTTGTCACTTTCAAGCGCAGCTTGCTCCCGTTAAGCACCGTAAAATTACCGGTCTTGAGAATCACCTGCGGCTGCCTGGTGTAGGCCGGCAGGATCGCGGTTGCCTCCAGCGCGACCACGGCCGGGCGCGTCAGCACCTTCACGGTGTAATCGGGGCTTTGCGCATCGTTGAGCTGCACTGAATATTTGAACGATTCCTGCACGTTCTGCATCGCGCTGCTGAAAGCGCTGTGGTCGTTGTCATCGGGCGTCATTGGAAATTGCAATTTGCGGCCGGAATCGGTGACGATATTGACCACGCCGCCGGAAGGAATCACGCCCTCGGCCCGGGCTTTGAGCACCACCGTTTCGCCGCGCGCAATTTTGAGGTTTCCCTCATCGATTTTAACATGCGTCTTGCGTGGCACGGGCACGTTGATCAAGAAGACGCGCTTCAGCAAACTGCTGGAAACGCTGTTGCTGTTACCGTAAACAAATCCACCCATAAAAATCAGGACGATTGCTGCCGCCGCGATCAGAATGCGCATCAACCGATCCGTTGGAATCACTCCGGGGAAATCGGTTTCATCGGCAATCGCCTCTGCCTGATTGACCATAACCCGCACCATCGACTTTGATGCGCCCGATGGCACCGCCTCCGGCCGCGTAAGCTGGATCGCGCCGATTAATCGATGAGCAAATCTTGGCTCCGCTTCTTCCACCAGCAGCGCCACCGAGTCATCATCCGGCGAGTGCAGAATCGGATGCACCATGGAGCGAAATAGAATCGCCCCTATTACCCCCGCGTACACCACCAGCAGGCAAAGCCGAACCCAGGCAGGTAGTCCATCGGCACCCCCCGACAGCCAGTCCGCCAGCATTCCGATGGTTACCAGCAGTAACAACGATCCTAACGCCATCGCGATTGCCGTGCCGGATGACACAGCCACCTGACGGCGACGGACCGAATCGATCTTGGAAATCAGCAGCTGACTCATAACCTTCGCACCGGCCAATGAAAGATCACTTTAACTGCGCCAGCTTTCGTAAGATCCACTCGGCGGTCACCACCAGCAGCAGCAGCGAAAAATAAAATCCGGTCGACCAGATTTCCAATTCCTGGGTAGAGCGCACATGCTCGGTCTTAAGGCGGATATTGTCCGGTAGCTTGTATAGATCTTCTTCACGGTAGAACGTGCCGTTGCTGATCTTCGCCAAGTCGCGCAGCAGCGGTTCGTTCATTGCAGTTTCGCCCGCTTCGTTGGTGGGTTCCACCACATTGAAATTCAAAAACACGGTAGGATCGCCCGGCGGGCCGACATGGAATTTATAGGTCCCCGCATCACCGGCGATGAACTCGACGCGATAAAGCCCGGGCTGATCTGGGTCGGTCTTTAACTGCACCTCGTGGTCGTTGGTGCTGGCAGTCTCGGTTGCCTTGCCCGTACCCACATACGCCCGTACCGCGGGCTCGGCGATGGGCTCATACCCTTCGGAATAAAGCCGGGCGTAAACTGTCACGCGTTCACCGGCCGCATAGGTTTCCTTGTCGGTGCTCAATTGCGTGCGCTTGGATGCCCCCAGCATGTGGGGAAGCGACAGCCGCTGCACGACCTGTCCCCATAACGTGATGTAAAACTGATCACCCTTGTTCTTGCGCCAGCGCCAAGTGTTGTCGGTCCCCATGAACAACACCTGCCCCAGCCCATATTGCTGCAGCGCCATGACGGGCATCTTCCCGCTGCGCGACATCTTGATCGGGTCGGGGTCCACCATCAGCACCTCCGCCGCCGGCTTGGCACGCGACACCCGCGCATCCCAGAAAATCGGCGGCAACTGCAACCAGCGCTGAGCGCTCTCGGTTGGCTTGTCTGACAACTGCAACATCCGCGAGTGTTTCCCCTTTTCGGTCAGCTCCAATCGAAAGGGCTTATCCGCCACATCCCCAGAACCCATCGCGGAGCTGGTGGGGTCTATCTCCACGGGCAGCATCTTTTCGATCGGGGTATGTGCATATTTCTGCGGCGAGAATTGCCGCCCGGCGATCATCAGGAACCCACCGCCGAACTTGGTGACGAATTCGGAAATATTGTCCAGGTCCTTGGCTGAAAGCTTTGCCGGATCAACATCCCCCAAAACGATCAGGTCATATTTGAACAAGTCTTCCTTGCGATCCGGAAATTTTGCCAGGTAAGGCGAGTTGGGCGAAGCAGCAACGCCCGGGCCGGCATCGGTCAGAATGCAATGCAGGTCCACCCGGCGGTCACGCAGCAACTGGGCCATCAAGTCGGCAAATTCCCAGCGCGGCTGCCGATCCACCATCAGCACCTTGATCTTCCCGTCCACAACGCGCAGCGGCTGCTGCGCTTCATTGTTGGTCTTGCTGGCTTCATTGGCGACCGGATCGATCAACGCCTTGAGCTGAAATTCACCAGGTTTAACCGGAGTGAACTTCATCGGAATCGTCTGTTCCCCATCGGCTCCGAAAGTGACATCCCGGGAATCGACCATCGACTCGGTTTTGCCCTCGATCAGCAGCAGTTTGAGCTTCGCCGTCTGTCCCTTCATGTTCTGCCCGCGGACGCGCACGGTCACGCCCACTTCGTCTTTCACAAACGAGACTTCCGGGCCAAATATGTTGGCGACGATGATGTCCTTGGGCGAAGACAGGCCAACGCCGTAGGTGTAAATGGGCAGCGATTCTTCACCCTGCCCGGCCATGGTCTGCGCCACCAGAAGCGGATCACTGCCGGCATTGTTTCCACCATCGGTTAATATCCAGATCCCTGCGCCGGGGAGCCCGCGCGTGCTGCTCCACACTTCGCGCAGCGAATCGCCGATAGGCGTCACCGGGCTGCTGGCCGTCAGCCCTTCGATCCAGTCAAACTTCGGCTCGGGTGGTTTGCCCTGTTTGGTCTCATCGCTCGGGGCGACGGTCGGGGTCAGCTCCGTGAGCGTACCCTGCGTTTTGGGATTTCGCCCGAAGGTGTACACCCGCAAGTCGTATTCACTGGCGAGGCGTTTGAGCAGATTCAGCTGCGAATTTTTCAGCACGGCCTTGAGCAGATCGATGCGCGTTGCCTGCGCCACCTGGGGACCCAGTCCCGCGGGTAAATCCTGGCCAAGCCCTTTAGTTGGATCCATCTTGTCCAGTGCCATGGCAGATCGTTTGAGATCATCGGGTTCTTCGCGCGGGTCGGCAGTCTTCATGCTCAACGTGCCGTCGATCATGATGATCAAGGTTCGGCGAACGCTTCCTTCCAGCGTCAACGCCAGCACCGGCCGCAGCAGAATTATAAAAAGCAGCAGCAGGAATATCGTGCGCAAGGCAGCCATCGAATATCGCATCATCGGATGCACATGATGTGCGGTCCTGCGGTACATCCAAACCACCAGCGCGCCCAGAACGATCGTCAGCAGCGCCACCCAGCCCCAATGCAGCGTTCCCCGAAAGGCAAGCGCGGTGTGAACCAGGCGGGTTCCTGCGGGAACCTTCACACCCAGCAGCCAGAAAAGAATGTCCGTCAACCAATTCATAGTTGTCAATGACTACTTGGACCGGCTAAACCATCCCGCCAAAAAAGTTTCGGCGATGGCCAGCAATGCCACCAGTGCTGCCACCGGGAGCCATAGTTCGGTACCGAAGGTGGCTTTTTCGATACTTTCTTCCAACGAAGTCCCCGCGTTCCAGCGCACCACATGCGCTGCATCGGCGAGCTCTTTGAACTGCGCATCGGACATGGGGGTCAGATTGGATTCTGCCGGATCACCTTGCACGGCAAACTTAATGGTGGTGGGTGGGTCGGCAATAACCAGGCGATATTCGCCGGCAATGTCGGTCTGATCGTAGCTGAGCGTGGCGGCAGCGCCGCCGGGGCCCTGCACCAGCTCGATGCGGCGGGCATCAGTCGCCTGCGACTTTTGACCGGGTTTATAGATCAACGCATCCTTGCCCACCATCTCCTCTTCAAGCCGCTGTACGAATCGCTCACCCGCCGAGATGTTCAGTGCATCGTCTTCACGCTGCACCAGAGACCCCAAGGTGCGATACACGAGCGGCAACATCACCCCCGGCTTGGCGGCCAGCGTGTTCCAGCGCAACCCCGCCGTGCTGCTGAAAAGAATCACACGCCCCTGGCCCCAGGTGCGTTCCATAATGGCCGGGCGATTCTCATACCCCCCCGCCAGCGGTCCTTTGCCGGGACCAAACGCCAACACCGTGCGGGGGGGGCCGGCATCATTCAGAAACGCATCGGCCTGGTTAGCCGTTGGCTTGAATCCGCCTTTACCATCCGGCACCGGGGGGGGGGCCTGCGCGGTGTCGGGCTTCAGCGGGTAAATTTTGTAGAAATTCACTGCCGCCGGCGTGCCTGCGGCAGCGTCGGCCCATACTGCGGCAATCGGGTGCTGAAATTGTTTTTCCTGTAGCGTGAAATAGTCCTCATCCTGCTTCTCATTGCCCTGCGAAGTCTCCAGCGCCGCCGGAAGGAAATGATATTTCCCCAGAAGCGTCTCGTTATAAAACTTCACACCGGTGTTTGGCCCTGGAAAGACCATCAACCCGCCACGTCCACGCCGCAGATAGCTGGCAATGCCATCCAGCGTGTGCTGCGAGAGCTCGGCCACATCGGCAAGCACGATCGCATCAAAATCGTCAAAATGGGCGTTATCTAACTCGCTGGGTCCAATGGTGATCACCTTGATGAAATACTGATCCTGCTGGCTGGGTGGCACCGGTGCCAGGACGTTTTTAAGGTAATACGCATCCCCCTCTTGCGGAGTCGTTGGGGTCTGACCTTCCACCACCAGCACGCGGACCTTGTCCTGCGCGCGGACTGCTATCGTCCGCTGGTCATCAGCCGGAAGATGGTCGGGTGGCAATTTCGCCGTCACGGTGTGGAAACCACCCTTTGCAAACTTAGCGAATAACTGTCGATTCTTGCTGGCCCCCGGGGCAATCACGTCAATGGTCGCCTGATCACTCGCATCTTCCGCATCCACATGCAGGCTTACTTGAATATCGCGAACATCCTGCGTGCCGTAGTTGGTGATCTCCACGTCGTAACGCAATGGATGCCCTACCGTCGCCCAGTCTGAAACCAGCCGAATGCTCGACACCCCCACGTTTCGTTCTTCGTTGACTCCCAGGAAAATGAAATGGGTTCGAACATCCTGCCCGGGCTTGGCGGCATCAGCGACGATCTGCTTGACCGATCCAAACTGCCGCCATCCTAATAACTGCCCATCGGTGAAGACGTAAATCTCTTTTCGCAGCGCCTGTCGACCTTTGAGAATGTCCTGCGCCGCTTTGATCGGATCGTAAAGATTTGTCGACCGATCAGTCAGATGCGCTTCTTTAATCGTCTTGCGCACCAGGTTCAGGTCGTAGGTCGGCTCGGGGATCACGCGATCGGCGATATCCGAAGCGAAGATCACTCCCATCGATGAACCGGCGGGAAGCTTGTTGAGCACCTGTTCGGCCGCCTGCTTGGCCTGGTCGAACCGGTTTTGCACCCCATCGGTGTCGGACATGGAATATGAATTATCCAGCACGATGACACCGGTTACGCGGCTTTGCCCAAACACCCCCGACGCCTGCGCGGCATGGATCGCCGGCCGTGCCAATGCCAGCCCGAGCAACAGCAGCAGCAGGCAGCGCAGCAACAGCAACAGCAGGTCTTCAATTTGAACCCGTCGCTGGTTCTGCTCCATCGCCACGTTCAAAAACCGCATCGCCGCCCAGGTGACTCGCTCAAATTTTCGCTTGTTAAGCAGGTGGATGATGATCGGAATCGACACCGCCGCGACGCCGAACCAGAGAAGCATTGGGTTTAAAAAAGACATGGCTTTTTACTTAGTGGTGGTTCGCAATCGGAAGGCCAGGTAGCCGCTGATCATTTCCTGCAGCGGCTGAGCGGTGTTGACCAACACATAGTGGGTGCTGTTGCGTTCACACCCCTCGCGCAAACGGGTGCGAAAGGCATCGACTTCGCGCACATAACTTTTGCGAATCTCGCGCGGCCGCGTCATTTTTTTGGGGAACCCTTCAAGTCCCTCGAACTCAACATTTCCCTCGAACGGGAAATCCAGTTCGAAGGGGTCCATCGTGTGGAAGACAACAACTTCATTGCCCGCAAACCGCAGGTGCTGAATCCCCGCGAGGATTTTTTCTTCATCATCAAATAAATCGCTGATGAGGATGACAATCCCCCGCCGCTTGATTTGCCCAGCCAGCTGATGAAGGACATTCCCGATGCCAGTGCTTTGGGTTGGTTTGAAGTTCACCAGCGTGGTCATGATGTTGTTGATGCTGGCCAGATTACTGGTCCGTGGGATATGCTCGCGAATTTCCTGATCGAACAGCGACATTGACACTGCATCGCGCTGGTGCAAAATTAAATATGACAAGCAGGCGGCGATCATTTTGCAGTAATCAAACTTGGTGATGCCCGCTGGCTTGGTGTCGCGACCAATCTTTCCCCCCATGCCGGGGATCCCAGACCCGTACCGCATGGATTCACTGCCATCGATCAGCAGGTGGGCGACGTAGTTGGTCTCCTGCTCGTATTGCTTTAGGTAATAACGATCAGAGCGCCCCAGCACTTTCCAGTCG
>JBBSFP010000046.1:0-10145 GCA_038238625.1 Tepidisphaerales bacterium | reverse complement strand
CACGTCGACCAAGGCAGTCAAATCGGCTATCGCGGCGTTAAACGAAGCCTACGAATCAGGGGGCAGATCCTTTCGCGTGGAGCAGGTGGCCGGTGGCTACCAGTTGCTCACCTTGCCGCAATACGGTGAAGCCCTCAAAAAACTGCATCAACGTGAAATTGATGCCAAACTGACGAAGGCCGCCCTGGAGACGATGGCAATCATTGCGTACAAGCAACCTGTGTTGCGGGTGGATGTCGAAGCGATCCGTGGCGTTGCCTGCGGTGAAACCATTCGCAGCCTGATGGAAAAACACCTCGTAAAGATTGGCGGGAGGGCAGAAGTGCCCGGCAGGCCGATTTTATACGCGACCACCAAGCGTTTTTTAGAGGTGTTTGGTCTCAATTCATTGCGGGAGCTACCAGAAGCCGAAGCTCTGAAAAACGCTGTTGCCTCCCTCTCTTCAACCTCTGCAGCGTCGCCAGTTGATCGGGGCGGAGAATCTTCGGCAGGGTCCGACGCGCGCCCATAACAATCGCCTGGTTTTCACTCCTTCATGACGTAAGCCGATGCCATTGCGGGCCAGCGACGGATTGGCAATGGATTCCGCAGGCGGTTTTGCACTATAATTCGCAACCCGCCGAATAAGCGGGACCAGTGGCTCTATCCAACAGCACGTCGGCCCTAAGAAAAGCAGGTCATGCATTTCTTCGATTACATCAATCAGGCAAACGCGGACTATATTGAACAGCTTTACCAGCGCTACCAACAAGACCCTCGGTCTCTGGATGCCCAATGGCAAGCATTCTTTGCGGGGTTCGAGGCGGGGCTTGCCCGGCCGGCGAATGACAAAGCTGCTGCTGCAATTGGCGAGACTCCACCGCCCAATTCCGGCGATACCGCCGGTCTTCTCACGCCTTTGGCGTTGGAGGTTGCCGACCTGGTGCACTCCTACCGCGAGCTAGGGCACTTTGTCGCACTCCTCGATCCATTGGGTCACCATCGCCCGGATCATCCGCTGCTCGATCTCAAGCAGTTTGGGCTTGCCGACAAGGATCTCGATCAGCGAGTGGCGGGACAAACCGGGTTCCTGGGGGCCACCGATGGTACATTGCGCGACTTGCTGGAAAAGCTGCGCAAGACCTATTGCAGCAACATCGGTATCGAGTACATGTCGATCACCAACAAAACCCAGCGTCAATGGCTGCAGCAGCGGATGGAGCCCGTCCTGAACCAGCCGGTGTTTTCGGATGAGGATTCGCGCGCGATTCTGGACGAGCTTGTCCGGGCGCAAGGGTTCGAAGAATATCTTGGCGTCAAGTTTCAAACCCAGAAACGATTCAGCCTTGAGGGGGCCGAAGCCCTCATCCCGCTGCTTAACACGCTGGTCAATGATGGAGCGGCCCTGGGCGTGGAGGAACTGGTCTTCGGGATGGCCCATCGCGGCCGGCTGAATGTCCTGGCGCACGTTTTACAAAAACCCTATGAGGTAATCCTGGCGGAATTCGCAGGGGCAACGGTCAACGACAACGAAGGGGACGGCGACGTTAAATATCACCTGGGTTATTCATCCGATCGGGTCACTGCGAATGGTCGCAAAATCCACCTTTCCCTGAGCTTCAATCCCAGCCACCTTGAATTGGTGAATCCGGTTGTGGTCGGTGCCGTTCGAGCCAAGCAAAACTACATGGGCGACCACGCATTGCGCGTACGCGTCGCCCCCGTGTTAATCCACGGCGATGCCTCCTTTACCGGGCAGGGCATCGTCAGCGAAACCTTGAATCTTTCCGAACTCCCCTACTACCGCACCGGCGGGACGATTCACATCATCGTCAACAATCAGGTCGGTTTCACAACATTCCCAAGACAGGGCCGGTTCACTCCCTACCCAACCGATGTGGCCAAGATGATCGAGGCTCCCATTTTTCACGTCAATGGGGACGATCCCGAGGCGTGCGTGCACGCGGCACGCCTGGCGATGGCGTTTCGGCAGGAGTTTCATCAGGACGTGCTCATCGATCTCTGGTGCTATCGTCGCCATGGACATAACGAAGTGGACGAACCGAGCTTCACCCAGCCGCTCATGTACAAAGAAATCAGCGCTCATCTGCGCCCCCGCGAGCTGTATGCGGCACACTTAGAATCGCAGGGCAAGCTGCATCCCGGCGAGCTCGATGAACTCAAAGCCGAGCTGCGCCAACGTTTGGATCAGGCTCAGGCGGACACGACATCCCCGGCTAAACCCCCGTTCCGCGCATTTGGAGGGGCCTGGTCGGGTCTGCAGCGAGCGGGCAACGACTGGAGCGCCAAAACGAGCGTAACAGCTGAGCAGCTACGAACGATCGGTGAACAAGCCAACAGATTTCCGGAGAACTTCACACCGCATCCTAAAATAGCCGCGCTATACGCTCGGCGGTGCGAAATGGCAGCCGGACGGGCACCAATTGACTGGGGCGGTGCAGAAATGCTGTCGCTAGGATCGCTGGTTCTTGAGGGGACGCCAATCCGCTTCGTCGGTCAGGACACGCAGCGCGGTACGTTCAGCCATCGGCATGCCGCCCTGCGGGATTACGAGAACGGCAACAAATTTGTGCCCCTCGCCAACCTTTCGGACAAACAGGCCCCCATCATCGTCGTTAACACGATGCTTTCAGAGTTGGCAGTGCTTGCTTATGAGTATGGATTCAGCTCCGCCGACCCCAGAAATCTTGTGTTGTGGGAAGCACAGTTCGGCGATTTTGTAAACGAGGCGCAGCCGGTCATCGACCAGTTCATTGCGGCAGCGGAGAGCAAATGGAAGAAATATTCGGGGCTGGTATTGCTCCTTCCGCATGGGTACGAGGGCCAGGGGCCGGAACATTCCAATGCTTATCTGGAGCGGTTTTTGTCACTCTGCGCCGAAGACAACATGCAGGTTGTCTATCCGAGTTTGCCGTCGCAATATTTTCATGTGTTACGTAGGCAGATACACCGCAATTTCCGAAAGCCTCTGATTCTGATGATGCCCAAGGCACTATTGCGCAGCTCTGAGGAGCAGTTCCCCGGGGCGGCATCACGATTGGTGGAACTCACCGAAGGCACTTTTCAAAACGTGATAGATGATCCAATGACCCCAGCTCCGGGGCGCGTCCGCAGGTTGCTGCTGTGTGCGGGAAAAGTCTATTTCACGTTGAATAAGGCAAGGTTGCAGGAAAAGCTTGACGATGTGGCCATCGTCCGCATTGAACAGTTGTACCCCTTCCCGCAGAAGGAACTACAGCAGGTGTTGGCACGATATCAGGCGCAGGAAATCTGTTGGGTGCAGGAAGAATCCAGGAATCGCGGGGCTTGGTCATTTTTTCTGCAGCGACTCACCCCCCTGCTGCCGGAAACCGCCGTGCTCACGTACTGCGGCCGCGATGAAGCCGCCAGCCCGGCGACGGGTTCCTACAAGTTGCACGAGATCGAAGAACAGGAACTCGTTGGCGCCGCACTCGAGTTACCGCGTAAACCCAATGCTTCCACCCCGCTAGCTACGGCGGTCCCAACGCCGGCGCGTGCAGCAGAGCAAATCAACCGCTAAACTGCTCTGCATCCTCAACCCCGGGATTATCCAATGTCTACTCCGGTCAATGTCCCCCCTCTTGGCGAATCAGTTGCGAAGGCCAAGCTGATTCGATGGCACAAGGCTGATGGTGAAACGGTCAAAGTCGATGAACCCTTGTGCGAGCTTGAAACTGATAAGGCCAATGTCGATATTCCATCCCCCATCGCAGGCACCCTTCATCGACTGCGAAAAGAAGGCGAAAGCGTGGCGGTGGGTGATCCGATTGGGAAAATCGATCCCCCAGCCGAAGGTTCCACCAAGAGCCCCGTCAATGCCAGGACCGAACCCGATAAGACCCAACTCATGAGTCAGGCCAAGGAAACGTCTGGACCCAAATCCGGCAATGGAATATCGACCATCGCGCTGAGCGATTTCAGCCCTGCCGTGCGCAATCTGATCGACACCAATCGACTCGACGCGCAGACGGTCGCCGCGATTCCTGCATCCGGGCCCCATGGCCGACTAACCGAGCAGGACGTGCAGGCCTATCTCGGCAACCGGAAAAAGGTTTCTGATGGCATTGGGAGCAAGGCTGCCGCCCCACCCCCGTTGCCGACACCGCCGATGCCCCACACAAAAAAACCCACTCTGGAATTTGATTCCAATGGCATCTCGCAGCATCCGATGAGCAAGATACGCAAGCGTATCGCCGAGCGGCTCATTACCGCCCAGCAAACCGCCGCGATCCTTACCACGATTAACGAAATTGACATGACCGGCATCCAGGAATTGCGCATTAAATACAAAGAACGCTTCACCGAACTGCATGGTGTTGGGCTGGGGTTCATGTCGTTTTTCGCGCGGGCCTGCGTGTCCGCGCTGCGTGAATTTCCCAATGTCAACGCATTCATCGAAGGCGACGACATCGTCTATCACAATTACGTGCATCTGGGCATCGCTGTCAGCACCGATCGCGGTCTGGCGGTTCCAGTGTTACGGAACGTGGAAAGCATGTCATTTGCCCGTATCGAGAGCGAGATCAAACGCCTCGCCGCCGCCACCAGGGAGGGCAAGCTCGGCATCGGGGAACTGTCCGGTGGAACCTTCACAATCACCAACGGTGGAATTTTCGGCTCGCTGCTGTCGACACCCATTCTCAGCCCCCCCCAAAGCGGAATCCTGGGGATGCACGCCGTCCAGCCGCGACCGATGGCCATCAATGGCAAAGTCGAAATCCGGCCAATGATGTATGTGGCGCTTTCCTACGACCATCGCCTTGTCGATGGCCGGGAATCAGTTAGCTTTTTGGTGCGGTTGAAGCAGCTTTTAGAAGATCCCGCCCGTTTGCTGTTGGAAGTTTAATCCAAAACGCGTTGAGCTAACTCGACCGCTAGGGGTTTATGCGATGGCCCTGGTGTGGTGTGAAATCAAGTCATCTCCCTCGTTTCTAAGGAATATCAAGTGCCTGATCCTACTTTCGATTTGATCATCATCGGTGCCGGTCCCGGCGGGTATGTTGCCGCCATTCGCGCGGCCCAACTCGGAATGAAAGTCGCCTGCGTTGAACGTGAAAGCCTGGGCGGTACCTGCCTGAATATTGGCTGCATCCCCAGCAAGGCTCTGCTTGATGCCAGCGAACGTTTTTACGATGCCAAGCACCATTTCGCCCGCCGAGGAATCAAGGTTAGCGGCCTTGAGCTCGACTTGCCGGCCATGATGGCGCGCAAAGACGAAGTGGTAAAGAGCCTTACCGGCGGCGTGGGAATGCTTTTCCGTAAGAATAAGATCGAGCACTTCAAAGGCCAAGCGCTCATCGTCACGCCCGGCGTGGTCGAAGTACGCGGCAACGATGGCAATGCCATTCGTCACACAGCCAAGCGCATCTTGATCGCCACCGGCAGCACTCCCATCCAGATTCCCGGCCTTGCCTTCGATTCCAAAAATATTCTCTCCTCAACCGAAGCGTTGTCGCTCACTGAAGTCCCCAAAAAAATGATTGTCGTAGGAGGTGGGTACATCGGGCTGGAGCTGGGCTCGGTCTGGAGCCGGCTGGGTTCAGAAGTCCTCGTGTTGGAATTTCTCGACCGCATCCTGCCATTAAGCGACAGGGAAATGTCCAGCGCACTGCAGCGCCTGCTGGAGAAACAAGGCATCAAATTCCGCTTCGGAACCATCGCAGAGAGCGCGCAGGTATCAAACGGGAAGGTAGAGGTCAACTACAAGACCGGCGACACCACCGGCGTTGAAGAGGTCGATAAAGTTCTCGTTTGCGTTGGTCGTAGACCGGTAACCGATGGCCTCGGCCTGCCGGAGCTGGGCGTTAATGTCGACATAAAAGGTTACATTTCGGTCGACGCCAATTTCGCCACGAACGTCGCGGGCATTTATGCCATCGGCGACGTGATTGGTGGATTGATGCTCGCTCACAAGGCTGAAGAAGAAGGCATCGCTGCAGTGGAACTGATGGCCGGCCGCGGCGGTTTCGTCAATTACCTCGCATGCCCGAGCGTGATCTATACACACCCCGAGCTTGCCCAGGTCGGTCTCACTGAAGAGCAGGCAACACAGCGTGGCCCCGTTAAGGTTGGTAAATTCCCCATGATGGCTAACGGCAAGGCCAAGGGAATGGCCGAGACAGACGGGTTCGTGAAAGTGATCGCCGATGCCAACACTGATCGCATCCTCGGCGTACACATCCTCGCCGCCCACGCATCGGACCTGATCGGTGAAGCCACCGTAGCGGTCGAATTCGCCGCCAGCGCCGAAGACTTAGCCCGCTCTTTCCACGCCCATCCTACGCTCAACGAAGCGCTCAAAGAAGCCGCAATGGCGGTTGAGAAAGAGGCGATTCACATTTGATTGGGCTGGGATCAGCAATCGGCACGGGGAACTATTCAGGAGACAATCATGGTCGATCGATCAGGCGTTGTGAATGTTTGTTTGCTCGGCCAGAAATTTATGGGCCGCACGCACAGCAATGCCTATCTGAAAGTCGACAAATTTTTTGATCTGCCCCTGAAGCCGATCATGCATACCGTTGTCGCGCGGCAGAAGGCTGAGCTGGAGGAATTCCAAAAACGCTGGGGATGGCAGCACGCTTCTACAGATTGGCGGGAAGCGATCAGCAATCCTGACATCGATCTGGTTGATATCGGTACTCCCAACCATATGCACGCAGAGCAGGCGATTGCGGCGCTGGAAGCCCAGAAGCATGTAGCCTGCGAAAAACCGTTGGCGGGCACGCTGGCGGATGCGCGACAAATGATGGAGGCGGCCCGGCGGGCGCGAAAGTCTAAGACTTTCGTCTGGTACAACTACCGACGGGTCCCGGCAGTAGCGCTGGCGCATCAGTTAGTGAAAGCCGGGAAAATTGGGCGCATTTTCCATGTACGTGCAACCTACCTGCAGGACTGGGGGGGGGCAGATACACCTTTGCTGTGGCGGTTTCAGAAGCACTTAGCCGGATCGGGCGCTCATGGTGACCTCAACGCCCACATCATCGATATGGCCCGATTCATAACCGGCGACGAAATCACTGAAGTGACGGGAGCAATTGCCGAGACGTTTATCAAGAAACGGACGCTGGTTTCGGAATTCGCAGGCGGGCGTGGCTCTTTAAGCGGCCCGGCAAAAGCCGGGAAAACTGTCAAAAAGGGAAAATCCGACGTGGACGATGCCGTGCTGTTCTTGGCGCGCTTCAAACAGGGAGCAGTTGCAAGCTTTGAGGCATCTCGTTTGGCAACAGGCAATCAAAATAAAAATGGGCTTGAAATTAATGGCGAAAAGGGAAGCCTGATCTTCAATTTTGAAGAGATGAATTACCTGAGTTTCTACGATGCCACACTTGAACGCCGCCAGCAGGGTTGGACGAGGATCATGGTAACCCACGGGGCGGACCATCCGTATGTTGGCAATTGGTGGCCGGACGCGCACATCATTGGCTATGAGCACGGGTTCATCAATCAGGTGGCCGATATGATGCAGGTGCTGGCCAATAAACCGCCGGTGGTTCCGTTACCGGATTTCGGGGATGCTTACAAAACGCAGCAGGTACTCGAGGCTGCGATGGTCAGCGCGAAGGAACGCCGACCGGTCGAAATCGCGGAGATGAAGTAGGGTTGACAAACATTAATCGGCCGATGGATGATTGCCATTTATGCGCGGCCTCATTAATTTCCCGTTGCAGAAGATTATCCCATGAAAAAACAATTTACGGCTCAACTCGGACTGATCGGCATCCTCGCGATTGGCTTTATGCCTAACTTTGGATGTCAGCAGGAAAAAACTGAGCAATCGGCGACAACGCAACCTACCTCGGAGCCCACACGCAGCAACTCCGGCACCCGCCTGCAAGTGCTACGCGCGAGGCTGACGGTTCTTGACCGTCAATCGGACCCGTTGCCGGGCCAGGGAGATAGCAACCACCGCAAAATAATGAGCGGCGTTTTCACTGATTATGTGCAAATTCTATTGCTGCTTGAGGCTCCCGACCGCACCAACGAATTCGAGCAGCAGACCCGTATTATCGAATCATCGGCGCGTGAGTTGAGCAACGGTTCCATGGAACTCGCAGCAGATCCAATCATCGACAACGGCATGCGGGCCCTCTACCGCGCATTGGAGCACATCACCCGTGATGAGTTCGGCAATGCTGAACCACTCACCACAAATCTCGCGGACCTCAGACAAACCATCGACGGGCTGGATGTGGAGCGCGGTTCATTGCACCGCGTGCAGGCGGCGGTGGCAGTTCGCGCCGCCAATCGCCAGATCCACTTGCTCACGGAAGAACTTGCGATTCGCATAGGCGAAGGCCAGCCCGCTGCTACCATTTTCGGGTCGTCGCAACCCGCTCCTTGAGGGAGTTCAACGTTCAGGATCGCAACCGCGCTACGGCATCGGCCAGCTTCTTCCGATATTCACTCCAATCGACCACCGGAAATACTGCATCATGATCGCGCTGATCGAGCGTGAAGGCGTTTAGCCGATCGTTGATCAGTGCTAGCCCCGCGGCATCATTCTTCAGCCGCGCGAGATGGTCGAGTGTGAGCATCAGGCGATAATCGTTGAGACCCGTTCGCATATCGCGCTCGAAGATGATGGTGGACATTAATTTTCCATCAGGCATTGCAGTGCACCAGGCGTAATCGTCCTCGCGGCAATCCAGCGCATAATACGGGTCACCCGCACTGATATTGAAATGCCACCCCAGGCGAAACCGCATGTTGAATTGCTTAGCTGCTTTGTACGCGTAGATGCCGAACGTCCACCGTGACCCATCGTTGTAGAATGCCCATTCGCCATCACTTTTTTGAAGTATCTGTACGCTTTGCTCCGTGAACTCATTCAGGTTGGCAATATGAAGGGTTTTAGCGAACCGAAACTCAGGGCCATTGGGCTGGGTCGTGGCTATGCTGGTTGCGGCAGTAAACTGGGGCGGGCCTTTGGGAAACGCAGCGCGGTATTCTTCGACATTGTCCAGCGCCGCAATTAAATCGTCCCCCATGGGTTCATCACCAATGTTCCAAATCACCGGCAACCAGTGAGCTGCATCAGCGTGGGTTTGAATGGCGCCAAACATCGCTTTGACAAATTGCGCGTAATTCTCGAACTTTGCCACCTTCATTGCAGCCTGGTCGCGTTTGTACAGATCAAGTCCTTCGATTTGGCAGTAGCTGACCACTGGCATGTTGAACCCGCAGCGCCGGGCGAGTGCCATCAGGCGGTCAGCTTCTGTGAAATCAAACTGGGGCCTCCCATTTTTGAATCCCTGATATACGAGCACGGGTAATCCTGTGCAGGTGGTGAATCCGCTGTTGCGCAGCTTAATGAGGGAGCGTTCTTCGGCTCGCTTTTTCCAGTCGGTCGCCGCGGAATCGGGAAAATTCCACGGCATGGGAACCGTGTGTCCCCAAGGGCCAATAGGGATATCTGCTGCATCCAAAGTGCCCGGGTATACCCGGTATTCCACCGGAAGGGTTGAGGGCCGGCCGTGCGTTGGTGTGATCGTGACTTGCCCCTGATAAATCCCCGGCTTGGCATCCCCGGGAGGGCAAACATCGATCCACCATCGGCGTGTGATGTTCGCAGGGCAATCGACGGCGTTAAAAGGCATTACGATGCGGGGCGCGAGCGTGTAAATTGCCCCGTTTCCACTCACGCGCATCAGGCGATATGACACGTACGCAACAGATATATCCGTAGCGCGTAGTACGCCTGGACCAGTTAGATCGCTGATCGTGACTGACGTCTTACCCAAATCATGCAAGGGTAAGACCGCCACTGACAACGTTTGAAACTCTCCGGCAAAACCAAAACCATTGATCGCGCTACCGATTTCCGATTTGACGGGGGTATCGTTGCAGTACACATCTTCCATGATGTCGCGCACGAACGTCACGTAGCCGTCTTGTTTTTGAGCCGGGTTCGGCATCAGTGGATCACCCGTCGCCTGGTGCAGGACTCGGTGAAAATAGTTCTCAAAAAAGAAGCGCTTTTTTTCGCGAACTGCTTCGAGGAATTGTTTCCCCTGCTCAGCTTTCTCCGCTGGATAAATGATTACCGCCGACACGCTGCACGCCCAATTGTCGCCTCGAAACTCAATTTTTAACTGACCATCGTTTACTTCAACATCGAATTG
>JBBSFP010000045.1:0-10308 GCA_038238625.1 Tepidisphaerales bacterium | reverse complement strand
GCCTAAACGCCGCCTGGGACCACAATTACTTGCTGAAACTTCTGGCGGGCTGAGAATGCGGTTGCCCTGGGTCGGGATTGCCCTGAACCGGAAAGAAATCGCTGTCCGCAGTCGCTTTACA
The DNA here is from genome assembly GCA_038238625.1 of Tepidisphaerales bacterium. Lineage (GTDB taxonomy): Bacteria > Planctomycetota > Phycisphaerae > Tepidisphaerales > Tepidisphaeraceae > JBBSFP01. Next base: position 10,187 of record JBBSFP010000045.1, on the reverse strand, counting down.
GACGATGGGTCGCGAATAAGATTCCCCCGCCGCCACGATGAAAATTCGCGCTCACAAACCTTGAAACGGAAGTAGACACCAATGTCCAGCTCAACCCAGCCTGCACTTCGCCAACAGATGCATGATCGGATCGTAGCAGCGCTGCGGTTTTCGCAGAAACAGGTCCGGAAGCTGATTGAAACCGACCCCGATTTTTACCCGCTCTATACCGATAGAGGTCAGTGGCGGCATGAAAAGCCCGCTTGGACCCGCTGGTGCGATGGGTTCCTTCCGGGAATGATGTGGCTGTTCCTGGAATCTGGTCATGCCGACGATGCTGGCTATTGGCGGGGCAAGGCAGAGCATTACTCATCCCAGCTCGAACAACGCAAGGAAGACCGCGATGTGCATGATCTGGGGTTCATCTTTTATCACGGTACCTACAAGCGCTGGTATGAAGCCACCGTGCGCGACGGCAAACCCGATCCGGCGCTGCAGCAGGTGGTGATCCGGGCCGGGCAAGTACTGGCCATGCGCTTTAAGGAACAGGGACAGTTTCTTCGCTCGTTTCATGGAGAGGATTCGATTTTCATCGACATCATGATGAACGTCGGCGTAACCTTCTACGCGGCCCTGCAGACCCACGATACCGAACTAATGCGCATCGCCCTGCAACACTGTCTGACGACCCGACGCACCCTTTGCCGCGGGGATGGATCAACCAGTCATGAAGGTATTTTCGATCTGAAGACCGGTGAATTCCAGGCACAAACCACGCAGCAGGGCTATCGGGGCGACTCCTGCTGGAGCCGGGGTTTGGCTTGGTCACTCTACGGTTTTGGGACTTGCTATGAGTTGACCCGGGATGCACGCTTTTTGAACACCGCAGAGCAGCATGCGGAATTTTATATGGAGCACAGCCCGCATGGGGAGGTTCCGCCGTGGGACTACGACGCCCCGCTGGACGGTAAATTGTCGCGCAACCAGCCGGATTCTTCTGCGGGTGCCATTGCCGCCGTTGGGCTTTTAAACTTGGCGCGGCTCAGCACCGATCGGGTTCGTGGGGCGGCGTACCTGGAGGCAGGGCTTAACATCGTCAACACCCTCGCGCAGGAGCCGTATCTGGGAGCCAACGACCCCAATTGGCAGGGAATTCTCAAGCGTGGTGTTTACCACATTCACAAAGGGCTGGGGGTTGATGAAAGCGTGATGTGGGGTGAATTTTTCTTTGTCGAGTCGCTGGTGCTCGCGCTACGGGCCCTTGCGTAACTACGATGAATCCCGCTGATTCCAATGAAGCGCAGAATACCGCCGGTGCCCCGGAGGGTAGCGTTGTTCCCTATGAATCCCCGGATTTAGAACGACCGGCGTCGGCGGCGACGACGGAAAATAACCTCGAGCAGCAAACCCCCGGTGGGCATGAAGTGCGCGGGCACGATCCCTATGCCGCGCTGCGATTTCGCGAATATCGTTTTTTCTCAATGGGGTGGATGATCGCGGTGATTGGGTCGGCCATTACGTCTGCGGCCATCGGGTGGGAAATCTACGATCGTACGCATTCGGCGCGGAACATCGCATGGATCGCCGGAATTCAGGCGCTACCCGTCATTTTACTGGCGCTTCCCGCCGGCGCAATTGCCGATGTGTTCGACCGCCGCCGCGTGATTCTTTGCAGCACCATTGCATCGGCGTTCTGCTCGCTGGCGATGGCCTGGTTTTCATACCTGCCGGGTAAAGAATACGTCATGTACATCCTGCTGCTGGCGATTAGCACCGCGCAGGCGATGGGGCGTCCGGCGCGTTCGGCGCTTTTACCTAACGTTCTGCCGGTGCAACATTTCGCCAATGCCATCACCTGGAACGCCAGCTTTTTCCAGATTGCTTCCATGATCGGGCCCATGATCGCCGGTGCCGTGATCGGATTGAGCCTGTCGCGTCTGGGCAGCGTAGCGTTGGCGTATGCAATTGACGCGGCCTGCGCACTATCGTTTGGCATATTAGTAATGCAACTGCCTCGCTCGAGACGGCGCTCAGTCGATGGGCCGTTGCTGGCGCAGCTGCAGCAGGTTTTCAAAACGCTCAATGGCGGGGCAAGCTTCATTTGGCGAACTCGCATCATCTTTGCCACGCTCACCCTCGATTTGTTTGCCGTACTGCTGGGTGGGGCGATCTATCTTTTGCCGTTGTTTTCCAAGGATATTCTGAAAGTGGGATCAGTCGGTTTTGGGTGGTTGCGCGCTGCGGACGCGATTGGTTCACTGGCGATGGGGATGCTGATTGCTCACATGCCGCCGATGAAACGCGCCGGCCGTTCCATGCTGCTGGCGGTGGCGATGTTCGGAGTTGTGACCATCGCATTTGGTTTGTCGCACAATTTCTATCTCAGCTTTTTCCTTTTGATGCTAAGCGGCGCGTTTGACAACGTGTCGGTCGTGGTACGCCACACACTTGTGCAAGTGATGACTCCCGATTCAATGCGTGGCCGGGTGTCGGCGGTGAACAGCGTCTTCATCGGTGCCAGCAATGAGCTGGGTGGGTTGGAATCGGGATTGGTCAGCGACTGGATGGGGCCGGTCACCAGCGTCGTCAGCGGCGGGATAGGAACCATTATCACAGTAATTCTGATCGCCTGGATATTCCCGCAAGTGCGGAAATTTGGTTCACTTCACGATGCCGCTCGCGCGCCGCAAGAGCCGCAGTCGCCGGCTGCCGCCTAAGGCGTCGGGGTGCCCGCATCCGACCGCTGCGCGCCGCGCCGACGCGACTGCCGTGGCTCACGCATCTCGCGATGAAAAGTCTCCTGTGGTGCATCCCCCAGCCGACCAAAGATCATTCGCCCCGCCGACGTCTGAATCACCCGCGACACCGTAATCTCCACGTCCTGCCCGACCATTTGCCGCGCCTGTTCCACCACCACCATCGTGCCATCTTCCAGGTATCCAACGGCCTGGCTTTCACCCTCTCCAGGATTGATCAATCGCACCGCAAGCTTCTCACCCGGCAGTACAACGGGTTTGAGACTATTGCTCAAATCGTTGATGTTGATCACGTCGACGCCACTGAGTTGGGCGACTTTGTTTAGATTAAAATCGGTTGTCAGCACCCGCGCACTAAGATTCTTGGCGAGCGCCACCAGGCGGTTGTCGACATCCAGCCCGCGCTCTTCGCGCGAAGTGTGCGAATCATAAATCACCAGGTCGGCGCGCTTGGATTCGCGCAGTTTGGTTAGTACGTCCAGCCCCCTTCGGCCCCGGCTACGCTTGAGTTTATCCTCACTGTCCGCGACCGCTTGCAGTTCCTCCACCACGAAGCGGGGCACGATCAGTTGGCTCTCAACAATGCCCGTTGCCAGAATATCGATGATGCGGCCATCGATCAGCATGCTGGTGTCGAGCAGCATTGGACGGGCACCCTTTGTCTGCTTGGAAAATTCCACATAAGGCACGATAAAACGAAAATCATCCTTGGTCTGTAGCACGAAACTAATGGACAGGTAGCAGCAGACCATTCCCAGAATCAGATCGACGAATCGAACGATGTCTTGCTGGTTGGTTGCCGCTCCTTTTCCGCTCTCCAGTGGCATGTACTGATCAACGAGCATCTTCACCACGAAGCTCAGGGCGTAAGTAATGAGTATGCCAACGATCAGACCCAGAAAAGTGCCGGAAACAATCTGCAGTTTCCGGCGGGGTGCCAGAATGTCCAGACAGACGACCAGCACGCCCAGGGTGAGCGTCATCGAGAGGGTGAGCCAAGTATAATCCTGGAGGACGACGGTTTTAGAAAGAAAAAACCAGCCGACGGCGGCCATCAGCAAGACAAACAGCGCACGCAGGACTTGTAGAACCATCATTTACCCATTCGCCGAAACCACCGCACTAATATAGATGGGGTAAGGCGTCGGGTCCATTCGCGCTCTAATCGAGGCTATCCAAAATCCACGCTTCAAATCTTGACGTGCCACCCTACGAAATAGATGAGCACTGCTGACCCGAGGATAATGCGGTAGAGAGCGAAGGGTGCCAGCCCGCGCCGCCGCACCCAGTGCATGAACCACGCCACCACGCCCCAGGCCACGATGAACGAGACCACAAAACCGATCGCCAGCACGATCCATTTTTGGGTATCCATCACCACGGGCGGGAGCGGGTCACCACTATCTCCTTTTTTGAGAATGACGGTTTTGAGGAACTGATAAATCGTCGCCACGAACATGGTGGGCAGCGAAAGAAAGAAAGAAAACTCCAGCGCCGAGGCGCGTGACATTCCGGCCACCTGCCCGGCGGCAATGGTGGACATGGAGCGCGATGTCCCCGGAAACACCGCCGATAAGATCTGCGCAGCGCCAATCCATACCGCCTGCCACAGCTTCATGTCTTCCACGCGAGGCGTCGGAGCGTGCGTACCGGGTGCCTCAGCGGGGGCATACTCCATGTGCGTCGGGGCCGCATTGGGTGCGAACGCAGTCGCTTGGTTGGGATCTTGTTGAGCACCAATGGACATTGACTGCGCAAGGCGACGATCACGGCGAGTGCAGAGCACGTCCACGATCCACATCACGACACCACCAATCAGCAGCGCTGCCCCAATCACCTGCATATTCTCGAGGTTTTTGCCAATGACCTTCGTCAATTTATATGCCGGGAGCGCCGTTACGATGAACGCGATGATCGTCAGCGTCAGGGGGTGAGTGACCACGGTTCGGTCGCCACGCTCTCCCTTGGGAAACGTTCGCATAAATTTGGCAATGCGATGGCGGAAATAGATAGGAAGGCAGAGCACCGCGCCAAGTTGAATCACGATGGTATACATCTTCCAATAGCCACTGCTTAGATCGATTTTCAGCAGCCACTCGGCGAGGCGCAGGTGTGCCGTGGAACTCACCGGCAGAAACTCGGTGAGCCCCTCAACGATCCCCAGAATCAGCGACAGCAGATAGTCGTTCACAAAACCTCCAAAGCAATCTATAGAATGAAACGCAGCACGAACTGGGCCACTACGTTGGCATAAATCGCAGCCATCAGGTCGTCCAGCAGAATTCCCCAACCGGCCGGCAGGCGCTCTAGCTGCCGCGCAGGCGGGGGCTTGGTAATATCGAAAAGCCGAAAACATGCCAATCCGACCAGCAGCGGCAAAAGCTCGTGCCAACCAGCGTAGCGCGGCTGCAGTAACATCGTCAGGCAGATTCCCGCGGCTTCATCGATCACAAAACAAGAGGGGTCTTTTTTCCCAAAATAGACCACCGCCCAAGGCCCCAGCGCGACCGACAACACGCTGAAGAATACCACGCCTCCAATCAACAGAAACGTCCACGCGTTCGACAGGGCTTCGGCCCGTTCCAGCATGCGGTACGCGATCGCCAGGGCGATCACGGTTACCACGCTCCCCCAGGTCCCAGGGCCGATGGGCAAAAAACCGGCTCCGCCCAGGCTGATGATCCATTTACGCATGGGGAGTATTTTTAATAAATAGCGGCTACTGAATGGCGATTGCCGAACCCACTGACTCGGCGGAGATAGAGCGTTCCGCTGACAAGGGTGGTGAGCAGCGTGACCCAGATACAAATATCGCGAAACGCCATTGCATAACCGTCGAGATGGTCGCGTGTCAAAAAGGCGCGGTAGTTCACATAGAGCAGGATCACCAGAATCGTTACCGATTGTGCCGCCATCTTCACTTTGCCGCTGAACCGTGCCCCGAAGTTCTGACCGCTGCCCTCACTGCTGCCGCGAAAGCTTGTGATTAACAGCTCGCGCCCCAGCAGTAAAACCACCATCCACGGCACCACCCCGGTAATTGTCTGCACGTTGCTTGGAATTGCATCCGGATCAGGTGGATGCGGAATCGTAAAATTTTTGCCCGCGAAGAAGATAAATGACCCCAGCACCAGCACCTTGTCCACAAATGGATCCACCACGCGTCCGAATGCTCCTTCGACATTCCATCGCCGCGCAAGGTACCCATCCAGAAAATCGGTGACCAGGGCTATGACATAAATGATAAAGGCCAAATGCAGTAACCAGACGCCCCCCTGATCTTCATATTGATAATAGGAAAGCAGTGCGAAGAAAATGGCTGCCAGAACCAGGCGACTGGCGGTCAGTGCGTTAGGGATGTGCCTCAGCATTTTAGAGACGATTGTAAAATAAAGAGCGCTGGCGAGCAAAGAAGGCATCTCGGAACAACACGGGCCAACCGTTAGCCTCTTGCATGTGTCTGTTTCATTATTGTGGTTGGCAAAACCGCGAGGTTGCGTGTCCAATAGGCTTGGGGATTTACAAAGCCGGGATCGGCAGAAAGAAGGGAAACGTGTTGAGTCAATGGAAACGCCTGTTCGCTGGGGCCATGGTGGCCAGCGTGTGTGGGCTTGGTTTCGCCAACATTGGATGTGTTGAGCGGGTGAGCGTCAACTACGACGAACCGGGCTATTACGATGGTCCGTACGTCTACGAATCCTATGTGGACGGGCCGTATTACTATTACGACGGCGGGCGCTGGCACCACTGGGACCGAGCCGACTGGGAGCGCTACCACAGCGACCGACATTGGGTTACCGAGCATCGCTTTGCCGTTCGTGAGGGCGGGAACTATCACGAATTGCGCGAGCCGCGCTATCATGTGGGTCATGGCGAACATCACGGTATTCGCGAGGAAGAGCGCGAACGCCATGAACGCTACTGATAAGGCTTGTTCGGTTTAGTCATCGATCACGCAGTCGTACGATCATCAGCTGATCGTACGACTGTGTTCTTCCAACCGTTGCAGCAGCTCGGTAGCCTCTTCCTGTCGATCACCCACCCCGCTCGTCCAGAGCAACGTCTGGTTTTCGGCTGCCGCGCGTTCGATGCGGCGGCATGCGCTGATCACAGTACTGTGATTTCGCTTGCCCATACGGGAACCGATCTCCGGAAAACTGAGCTTGGCGGTCTTGCGAATCAAGAACATGGCGATACTGCGTGCAAGGCTGATGGTCCGCTGCCGCCGGCCCGACATCAAGTCCTTGTGCTCTAGCGCGAAGTAATTGCATACGGCCTGCAGAATATTTTCGAGCTTCACGGGGGCAACCATCTGGCGATCCAAATCACCCAATGATTCCTGTGCCAGGGCAGCATCCGCGGGTCGGCCGGTGAGCTTCATATGGGCTGCAATGCGCGTCATCGCACCTTCCAGCTCTCGCACGTTTTGCGTCACGCGGCGGGCAATCCAGGCGATCACCTCTTCGCTCAATTGCAGATGCCCGCGGTGCGACAGCGATCGCAAAATCTCGCAGCGCGTCGCAAAATTCGGCGGATCAATTCGCACCACCATGCCGCTCACGAAACGATTGATTAATGATTCGCCAAATTCCTCGATCATCTTGGGGTGGTCGTCACTGACCATCACCATTTGCCGCCCCATGGCTTCAATCGCATTAAAAGTATGCAGGAATTCCTCCTGCGTCGCCTTCTTGCCGCCCAGGAAATGAACATCATCGATCACCAGGAGATCCAAGTCACGCATGCGGCGACGAAAAGAATCGATCTTGTTCGTGCGTAGCGCCGACAGGAAATCGTTGGTGAATTCTTCGCCGGTCAGATAGACCCAACGCTTGGTCGGATGATGCTCGATAAAGCGTTTGCAAAGCCCCTGAAGGAGGTGCGTCTTTCCAAGTCCACAATTGCCGTGGATGAACAGCGGGTTGTATTGAATCCCCGGAAATTCTGCCACATAGACGGCGGCATTGAAAGCCATCTGATTACCCTGTCCGACAACAAACGATTCCAGATCGTGCCGGAGGCGCGGAGTGCTGTCAGTTGAGAGGCGTGGGTTTTGACCGCTGGGCACCGAGCGCATCACCGGTGCGCGCACGGACGATACGGTGCCTGTCAGGCCGTGTGGGAGGGCCGGCGGAATCAACTTCATATTGCCTACCGCACGCTCGGTTACAGCCCCCACCGGTGAGGCTTCAACCAGTTTTGAAGTTCCGGCCACCAATGACAGCACCCGATTACGCGAGTTGCGGGTGGATCCTGCCGACCGGGGCTTGGAAAGCTCTGCCTCAAAATCACCGGTCCCATGGCTACAGGATGAATTCGATCGTTCATGCACACCCGCTGTCAAGCTCCCCGCACGCGAAAATACTTCCCCCGGTTCCTGCGCAGGCGCATCGGCATCGATCTCAAACAGGCGAGGCGTCACGCTGAACCGCACCACCAATGGGCCACCCAGCACCTCCTGTGCCGATTCCTGAATCGCCCTGGAGTAATTCTTGGCAATCCACTCGCTGATGAAATCATTGGGAACCGCGATTTCTAAGCAATCGTTTTTGAGTTCCAACCGCGTAGAATTGTTGAACCAGACCTGAAACCTCTGCTGCCCCACCCGTTGTGCGATGGCCTCCACCAGGCACGACAACTGCGGATCCTGAGCGCTGATACAAAGCACGACTAACTCCTTCCGGTGAGCGTTCGGCCGACCCGTGGCTTCTATGTCCGCAACGTCATTCATCGACACTGCGCCAATCCACGGGCATCGCAACCACTTACCGTTCCCGGTCAAATCCGTTCCTGCCGGGGCGATGATCGATCGCCCCTTGACTTCAAGGCTGGTTGCAAATCCTGGGACGCATCCGAGCATGCCACGACCCGTGTCGCGCGCCGCCGTCCCCTTACCTCCGGTGACGAGCGCGCAGCAATCCTGGTCAATCGCGCCAGCCCAGCGCGATCGGGCGTCCTGCCGTAAAAAATTCTCATCCTTGATGGACGTCTTGTCGCCAGCACCTTCCGATGGCCGCTGGGGTAAACGTCTGGGGCGAGACGGAGGGGACCTGCGCAAAAACTACGCGCAAGCACCTTGGCTAAGATCCACGATGTCCACACCGCGAAGGACCTTAACCTGCTCCCGGACTCTGTTCGTCCTTGAATCCCCATCAGCCAATGGGGTCGTCGATTTGGTCTTGCTTGCATTAAAGCCCAGCTAAGACATTGGCAACGAGGGGCGCAAAAATAGTTAGTCGACCCAACACTGACAAGCGGGAAGTTATCGGAATTTTCCTCCACGCGCGCAACTATCGGTCCAAGCTGTCTGCTTTGACGAAAAATATATTTCGTCCACCGGTCGTTCACCGCATTATCGGACTTGAGGACATATTGTGGGAAAAATGGCGCAAAAGCTGCCGCCTTGAGTACACCCTGTCATGTTGCAGAGTTTGAACGGGCCCCCGCACTTGGGGGGGTGAGGCGCAAATCGCGCAATACTGCCTCACGCACAGCCGTCCGCTGCATCCCCAGCCGGTAGTAAAGCTTCAGCGCCGGCACGTTGGCGGCGTCCACGGCGCAGCTGAAGTGCGCCAGCTTTCGGCCGGCGGCGCACGCCAGCGCATGTCGCATCAGCAATTCCGAAACCTTCAGCCGCGGGTTGATCTTGCGACCGCGAGCAGCAGGCGTCAGTCCCAGATAGACCAATTCCATCGCATCCGTCCGGGCCGATGTGCTCAGGAGCAACACTGCCAGGGCCCGCCCCCTTGCATTCGTCCCCTCACCGGCAGGAATCGACTCGCTCAACAAAAACCAGAGCTTTGGATCAAAATCACCGGCCGATTGGTGTCCGGAAATGATGTCGTCGATGCTTCGCAAGCCATTAAGTTTTGGACAATCCATGCTCTGTTCATAACTGTCGAGAATGGTCCGCGCAAAAGATTCATGCGTCCCCGGGCTATACGTTTCACAGGTATATTCCTCGGGGAACTTGACTGGCTCCAAATCAGACTTGACCATGGCGTGTAGGTAGAGCAACTCTGCCACCACCGAGAAGCCCGCCTTGAGGTAAAGGGCTTTGAGAAATTCATGCTGGGGTTCCACCAATGCCTGGGCAAGATGGACACCCCGCTCATATCCGGACTGGCACACCCGCTCGACCAATGCGACCAAAACATCGTGCGATCCCGCCAGCGCCGAGGGAATCGCCAAGGGGGCCAGCAGCAGCATCGTTCGGCCAGGACTTACTACCGGCAGAATGGCTGAAATCAATTTCCCCGACTGCTCGGCGACCCAAAACAAGTGCAGATCCATAGCGCGAGACCTGGCGAACCCCATAAATTCACCCACGGCCTGATCAAGCGCCGCCCCACCATCGGCTTCGCTGGAGAGAATCAGACCAACAGCTTTTTCGATTTCGGCGGGTTGCACCGGGCGCAACGAGATCGACGCGTCGCCGGTCCCCATCCGGGC
>JBBSFP010000044.1:0-10390 GCA_038238625.1 Tepidisphaerales bacterium | reverse complement strand
TTTCGAGCGATATACTATGGCAGCACTTTGGCCCAAAGGATTCGCTTCATGAGCCACAGGCAGGATACGTCAGCCAGCACGCTGGTGGAGGCGGAGCAATTGGAGGCGGCGGGGACTGCGCCGTTGCATCTGCCGGTGCGGCCTAGCGTGCAGGCGAACGGGCATGAGACCGGGCAGCTTGATTACAGCCTCACCGGGGTCAATGCCGCCGTGGCCATCGAAAAGGGGCTGGCCGAAGCGGATTGGTATCAATGCCCGGTTCCGCGGGAAAAATTGCGTGAATTACTCGCCCGGCGGAACGGTCCGGCGCTGGTCGATACGCTGCTCTGGTTTGGGATCATCCTTGGCGCGGCCTGGGCGACATATCATTTCTGGGGCAGTGCCTGGGCCATCGTGTTTTATGCCGTGTACGCGGTCATGTATGCCTCAACCTCTGATTCGCGCTGGCATGAAGCGGGGCATGGCACGGCCTTCAAAACCGATTGGCTGAACAACACCCTTTACGAGATCGCATCGTTCATGGTGATGCGCGAATCAGTGGTTTGGCGGTGGAGCCATACCCGGCACCACAGTGACACCATCATCGTCGGGCGCGACCCTGAAATTGCCGTGCCCCGACCGCCCGATGTGCGCGGCATCCTGCTCGGTTTTTTTGGCCTCCCGGTCTACCCCCGGTATTTCAAACACCTTGTCATGCACTCCCTGGGGCGTCTGACCGATGATGAAAAAACCTACGTTCCCCCCAGCGTGTTTCCCAGCGTTTTTTGGCGGGCGCGCGTCTGCCTGTTGATCTATGCCTCGGCAATCGCGCTGGCGATTGGCACGCGTAGCCTGTTGCCGCTGCTGTTCATCGGGCTGCCCAACGTCTTTGGGTCATGGCTTATGCCGATCTACGGGCTCACGCAGCACACCGGTCTTGCCGAGAACGTGCTCGACCATCGGCTCAACTGCCGCACGGTGAGCATGAATAGGCTCAACCGTTATCTCTACTGGAATATGAATTACCACGTGGAACATCACATGTTCCCACTGGTGCCTTATCACGCGCTACCAAAACTGCATGCGCTGGTGAAGGATGATTGCCCGGAGCCTTACCCCAGCCTGCTGGCGGCCTGGCGGGAGATTATCCCCGCGGTGTTGCAGCAGGTGAAGGACCCCACGTTCCACGTCAAACGCCGATTGCCCGAAAGCGTACATCAGCCCGAGCACGCGGTGCCTGCGGTGGAAGCCCGGCCCGATGCCCAGGGGTGGATCGAGGTGTGCGCTGCCGTTGACCTGCGCCCCGCTGATGTGCTGCGCTTCGATCATGGCCGAAAAACCTTTGCGCTGTGCCGGGATGCAAAGGGCGCGCTCTTTGCCACCGATGGCATCTGCACGCATGGCAACACCCACCTGGCCGGGGGCCTGGTGATTGGCGACACCATCGAGTGCCCGAAACACAACGGCCGCTTCAAGCTGATCGACGGCTCTCCCGCCCGCGCCCCGGTGTGCCGTGGCCTGGCGACCTACCCCCTTACAGAGCAGGGTGGGCGACTGTGGCTCAACACCTCCCGCCCCGGCGGCGCGGGGTTTCGCGAGCAAAAAACGTATCAGCTCCGCGTCATCAGCAACCGCAATGTCGCCACCTTCATCAAGGAACTCGTGCTCGAGCCTTTAGACTCCGCCGGATTGCCCGGTTTGGCGCCCGGCTTCACGCCCGGTGACTATCTGCAGATCGATATTCCCGAATACGATGCCATCCCCTTTCGTAATTTCGAAATCGCCGTACCGTTTGCGAGCGTTTGGGAGCGGCAGCATCTCTTTGATCTGGTCGCGCGCAATACTGAAAAAGGCCGCCGCAATAACTACTCGATTGCCAGCAACCAATCCCTGGAGCGCGTGCTACGGTTTAACGTGCGTATAGCGGCTCCGCCTCCCGGCCAGGATTGCCCGCCCGGGGTGGGGTCAAGCTATGTTTTTAACCTTAAGCCCGGCGATGTGGTCAGCGCGATCGGCCCGTTTGGTGATTTTCACATCAAGCCCACGCAGCGCGAGATGCTCTACATCGGCGGCGGCGCGGGCATGGCCCCCTTGCGGGCACACCTCTCGCATCTCCTGGAGACCGAAAATACCGCTCGCCGCATCAGCTTCTGGTATGGAGCGCGTGCCCGGCAGGAGATTTTTTACGATGACTATTTCCAGAACCTGGCTGCCGCCCATGGTAATTTTAATTTCAACATAGCCCTGTCCTCCCCGCTCCCGGAAGACCTTTGGCAAGGGCACCTGGGGTTCATCCACCAGGTGGTGCTGGAAAAATACCTCGCTATTCACCCCAATCCCAGGGCAATTGAATACTACCTCTGCGGCCCGCCCATGATGGTCAAAGCCTGCACGACGATGCTGGCCGCGCTGGATATCCCGATGAACCAGATTGCATACGATGAGTTTTAAGAGGGTGGCCCATCGTAGTTGGCAGGCGAACGCATCGGGCGCATAAAAGGGGGCGGCGATTCATTTTTAGGATCCTAATTCCATGGAAAAATTCATACTCCAATGCAGCAGGCCGGTCGCCATCGATTCTATAGACCATACCAGTCCCAATGGAACGATGCTGGATAATAACAGGAACCTGTTGTTCAACCGGCGATTCGAAAATCTTCTGGTAGCGCGTCCCCTGGATATTTTAGATTTTGGATGTGCCGGAGGGGGGTTTATTAAAAGCTGCATTGACGGTGGCCATCGTGCAGTCGGCCTCGAAGGCAGCGACTATAGCAAGCAGCGGAACCGAGCTGAATGGGCAACCATTCCCGACAATCTTTTCACCTGCGATATCGTCGCGGATTTCAGAATTAGTAAATCAAACGGCGAAGAAAGTACCCCGACCGAAGCGCGTTTTGATGTAATTACCGCCTGGGAATTTATGGAACATATCCATACTCGGGATCTCCCCGCAGTATGCCGAAATGCCGAGGCCCACTTAAAAAAAATGGCCTTTGGATTATGAGCATCAGCACGCAGCCCTTTGATAAGGACGGCGTTTCCTATCACCAGACGGTGCAGGGCGCTCGTTGGTGGGTGGATTTTTTCAAGGCACAGGGGTTTACGAATCACCTGGAGTTAGTGGAATTTTTCGGGAACGACTGGGTGCGCGGCCCGATGCAGAATACGCAGGGTACGTTCCACCTGGTATTAATGCGGAGCGCGGATACGCCGCCTGAAGTTCCGACTTCCGCGTCCTATTCGCTGCAGGATGGGCTCGCGGTCGCCCAGGAATTTTTGGACCAGGGCAATGTGCTTTATCCCCTGTCACTGATGGAGGCGGCTGCCGAGGTGTTCCCTGCAAACATTGCCGTGGTGTCATCGCTGGCGTTGCTGCGTCTATGCGCTGCCCAGTTGGAAGTGGCTCAAGCCTGTGCGGTAGCGCGTCACACGCTTACTCTCGATCCGCAGCACGTTTTGAGTCTTAAAATTCTCGCGGAGGGGCAACCCATAGGAAATTTGCTGCGCAACGCCACGGGTTTGAACCTGTAAGGATATTTGTTCGCGAACAGTTTCGGGCGGTGGGCTGCCTGGGGTGGGATGGGTGAGTCGTGCGGGTCGGGCAGCAAATCGGCGGTTGACCATCGGTGGGGGCAATGACTATCATCGACATCCGTGAGCTCGGCGCTTGAAAATTCGCCTGGCCAACCGATGAGGCGGGGAACAAGGATGACGGTCATGAGCAGGATGCTCGACAGACAAACTAATCATTCAGTACGAATTGGCGGAAACACCGGCAGCGGAAGCCGCATGGCCCGGGCCCTGGTGGCCGTTTGCCTCCTTGCGACGGTGCTGGTTTCAGATGGGCACATTGGGGCTAAAGGTACGGGGGCTAAAGATACGAGCACTGAATATACTCGCACTCGAAATATCACCCCGCAAACCCCGCACGCGCTGCCACAGCTTCTGTATGACATACGCACCGAGCCCACCGAGGCGATCGCGCTACCGGCGGGGCGACGGCGGGTATGGATGGAAGTGACGGCTTACTGCCCCTGCCCACGTTGCTGCGGAAGCAACGCCCACGGCATGACCGCCAGCGGTAAGACGGTGCAATTCAACGGCGGACACTTCGTGGCGGCGGACACGGATCGGCTCCCCTTCGGGACGCATGTAGTGGTGCCGGGGTATGACGATGGCCAGTCGGTGGAAGTGATTGATCGGGGTGCTGCGATCAAGGGGAATCGTCTCGATGTTTTTTTTGAATCACATGAAGCCGCCCGGGCATGGGGACGGCAGTGGGTCTGGGTGGAAGTGGGGGAGTGATTGGCGCGATCGGTGACACCCCCCCCCCAGCGGCCGGCCAGCCCACAGGCTATGCGGGGGTTATTCGCGAACTTGCTGGTAAAGCTTTTTTTGCACATCCTGAAAACTATTGAATGACTGATCCACGCGGTCCATCAGCTTTTGCAGGGTGGCAGTGTCTACTTGTTTGCTTTGCACCGCATCGCGCAGGCTGGTGGAGGCATCATTGAGCTCGTTGGCACCATCGGCAAAAGCGCGGGCCGCATCAAAGAGGTTCAGGTTGGCCATCTCGTTGGGGGCAGGCTTGTAGAGCAGGCGCCAGGGGCTTCGGCGGATTTCGGCGGTGGCGTTCTTGAGATTGTCACCGGCGGCCTTCAGCGATGCGATCATGCTGTCAATCTTCCCGCGGTTTCCGCTCAGGATCGATCGGGCCGAAGCGCTCACCTCCCGTGCGTTGGTGGAGATGGCCTTGATGTCTTCCATGGCGGCGCTGGCGCTTTGCATGGTGGTATCGACCTTAATCAGGATGCCATCGAGCCGTTCGAGCATTCGTGGCATGGCATCTTTGATGGGGGCAGTGATCTTGTTCAGGTTCGCCAGCGTGCCCCGGAAATCGGGCGTGGTATCCCCAAAAAACGCCGAAGTGTTGTTGAGCATTTGCACGGCGGCATCGGTGACGGTGACATATTTGGCGATGATGAAGGGCAACTTCTCGCGCAGATCGCCGGTGAGTTGTTGGGTGTTTTTGCCGGTGGCGGTAAAGGTATCAGCGGTATCGCCATACTTGCCGAGGGTTTGATTAAGCAGCGGGACGGTTTTGTTGCGCACGTCTGACATCGCGCCCTGTGCTTCGGCCAGCGCGGTCTTCAGCAGCGGTCCGCTGTCAGCCAGGTCATTAAACAACTGCGTGATGGTGCTGGGTTTGCCGCCGAGGGATTCCCCCCGGGCGATTGGCGTACCTGTTCCGAACGTTCGAAAATTCAGACAGCTCTGCCCGGTGACGGTGGTCTGAACACCGAGGTAAGCGTTTTGATGCACCGCGTATTTTTCGGGAATTGAATAAGTGATGATCACCCCCGGCTCTTTGCCGGAGGCGCTGGCGTCGAGGTCTACCAGGTCAATGGAGGTGATCTGCCCGATCTTGTAGCCACCAGCGCGCACCTCATCGCCGGCCTTAAGGCCACCGATGTCATCCCCGAGGGTGAAGCGCACGGTCTGCCGCTGGCTTTTTTGAGTGAAGCGGGCCACTCCCTCGATGCCAATCACCACGATGCCCACCAGCACCACAGCGACGACCATGAAGGTACCGGCCTTGAGGGCGTTGCGTTCTTTAACCATGGTTGAACCTCATATTTGCCCCCCGAGCAGATCGTCTTCATAGTCGCCACCGCGGCGGCGATCCGTCAGCGGGCCTTCAGTCAGGCCGAAAATAAACTGGTGTACCAGCGGATTATCGGATTGCCGCATCTCCACCGGCGTTCCACTGGCGATGAATTTGCCGCGATCCAGCAACACCATGCGGTCGGCAATGCGGAAGGCGGAATCCATCTCATGGGTCACCACCACGCTGGTCACGCCAAGCTTGCGATTCAAGTCCATAATCAGCAGATCAATTTCGGCGCTGGTGACGGGGTCGAGCCCGGCGGAGGGTTCATCATAGAACAGCACCTTGGGGTCCAGCACGATCGCCCGCGCCAGGCCGGCACGCTTTTTCATGCCCCCCGACAGCTGGGCCGGCATCTTTTCGGCATGCTCGCGAAGCCCCACCTGCTCCAGCTTCATCTTCACTATGATTTCGATGGTTGATTCGGGGAGATCGGTGTGCTCCCGCAGCGGCAGGGCAACGTTGTCCGCCACGCTCATCGAGTTAAACAACGCCCCGCTTTGAAACAGCACACCAATGCTGCGGCGGTAATCATCGCGCTGCTGATCGGTCATGCGTGGCAGACTGTTACCCAGGGCGATGATGTCGCCGCCATCGAGCACTTCGTTACCGATCATCAGTCGCAGCAAGGTTGATTTCCCCGAGCCTGATCCGCCCAGGATCACCAGCGTTTCGCCATCCAGCACATCAAGGTTGATCTGATCGAGCACGGTGCGGCGGTCAAAACTTTTTGTGACGCCCAGCACGCGCAGCAGCGGATCATTCTGACGCGGGGCCTGCGGATCGGGGGCGCTGTGGCTGGGGGGCGAGGTTTCGCACAGGGGTTGGATCGAATCATCAGCCATGCGTCGGATCACCATCCCAGGAAGTAAAAGCCGGTGCTGAACACCAGGTCGATGGCGATAAGCCCCACGATGGTGAGCACCACGGTGCGCGTGGTAGCGCGGCCTACGCCGGATGCGCCCCCGGTGACCGCCAGCCCCAGGTTGCACGCCAGAATGCTGATCAACACACCGAAGACTCCAGCTTTGATCAGGCCCGTGATGAAGTCTTTGACTTCCAGGGAGTCGAAGCTGTAGGTGATGTATTGCAGGGTGCCGATCCCCAGGATGCCGCGCGCGATGACCAGCCCGCCGATCATTCCCATCACATCTGCCACCACCGATACGCACATGAGCATGATGGCCGTTGCAATGACGCGCGGGAGGACCAGGAAGCGAATGGGGTTAATGGCGTTGGCCTGCAGGGCTTCAATTTCTTCGCTGACCACCATGGTCCCGATCTCTGCGGCGATTGAAGCGCCGGCAAACCCGGTGAGCACGATGGCGGCCATCAGCGGCCCCAGCTCGCGGCAGATCGATACCGCAATCACCCGCGCTACCTGCGGTACCATCCCATAGGTGCGCAGCATCGGTGCGATCTGCAATGCCAAGATCGCGCCGATGCAAAACAGCACCAGGCTGACAATCGGAATGCTCTGCACCCCCACGCGCTCCATCTGGCTCCACAGGTTTTGCCAGCCCAGGCGGCGGCCACGCTTTGAAAAAAGCCCCACCCTCGCCGCCACGGCAGTATCTCGCAGCAGATACCCCAGCGACCCGATGAATTCCAGCAGATGCACCCCCGCGCGCGCGGCAGCCGTGAACGGGGCAGTCAGGGGTTTGATTGACATGCGTGTGGACATCTATGTCCAAAAATCGGGTGAATCCAGCCGAAGACTGAGCTTTTTAATCCGGCGGAGCAGTTAGCCGCACCGACAGCACAGCCGCGCTACTTTTTATAGACCAACGCACATCCACCATCTTGGCAGGGCTGGCTTAAACCCTTGCTCCGCAACGGCCGGTGGGGCACCGGCCGCACTTGATACCGGTCTTGCAGTGCACACGGTGCCCGCTCTGTAGCAGGCGGATTAGTCGCGGCTTAGCGCATCGGCTTCGTCGTCCACCAGGCCGAAGATGCTGTCCAGCCGCGCGATTTCCAACAGGCCGCGCACGCGCGGCTGAAGGTGCGTCAGGTAAATCTTCCCGCCGCTCTTGTGCAGCAGACGCATCCCTTCCACCAGCACCGCCACCGCGCTGGAATCCATATATGGCACCTGCTGCAGGTTCAAAATCAGCTTGTGCGGCATGTTCTTAAGAAGCACCTCCAGCAGCGCCTGGCGCATCTCCGGGCTGTTATGTAAATCCACTTCACCCTTGACGCTGGCCAATACCACGTTCCCACGGCTGCGGGCATCGAAGACGATCGGGGTATCGGTGACCAGCGGAGTTTCAAGCATTGGCGGAGGAGTGGCACTCATGCGACCTCGTGGTTGATAGGCAATCCGGAATCATCGGCCGACGACCCTTGCACGCCCTGGGCGGGCGCATCGTGGTCCGGCATCATAAGATCGGGCAAAAGCGCTTGTCGACGGACCATCATCAGCAACATTCCATCGAATTGTTTTTCAAAGCGCAGATCATGCAACAGGGATCGCAGGCATAGCATACCCACTCCGCCCGGCCTGAGTGGCTCGCTCGGAATGCTGGTGAGGGTGGTGGGATCAAGGCCATTTCCCCAGTCGCGCAAGGTGATGCGCAGTTCCGGCGCAGGGGCTGCGCGGTCAAATGCTGCTGTTAGCACGATGGGCCGGTCGGGCTGATTCCCATACGCATGACGGATGATGTTCGCCACCGCTTCGTTGACACACAGTCCGATATCCGCGATGGCGGTTGATTCAAACCCGCAGCGCTCGGCCATCAGCTCGATCGCCAGCCGCGCTGGGCGGATCAGCACCGGATTGCTGCCGAACCGCATTTCGATGCGCGGCAACAGTCTGGACGATCCACCCGCTGGGGGTTCAGGGGTGACCAACGGGAACCTCGCCGGCAACGCTGCTGTCATTGATCCATTGCTGCCAGCGCTTCAACGCGGGTTTACGCTGGTCTTCATCATCGTAGAAACGGTAATCAAAATCGTGCCCGGTCAGCTCGCGCAGGGATTCGATGGCCGCAAGCCGCACTGCACCATCATCGCTGTCAAGCGCCATCACCATCGGCCCGATGGCTTTGAAATCGTGCTGGGCGACCGCCTTTTTCATGGCCGGGATCTTGATCGAAGCATCCGGACTGGTGACCACCAGCGGCCCGCGCGGAGCGGTGCATCCTAAAAGGAGCCCACCCACGAACCCACCCATTAATCCACCCATGATTAGAACTAACACAACCTTAGCGCTATTACAGCATGACGCTTTCAGCCAACTGTTAGAAGGTTGTACCCAATTGACGGACCGGGTCATGCTGATAGCATATCGGCTCGTCCGCTAAAGTAACCTTGCCGAAAGTTAACCCTGCTGCGATTGCGTTTCTGCAAGCCCGCAAGTTGCTGGAGCGCCTGATTCCCAAGGAGTTTGTTGTGCCCCAAGGAGTTTCTTGTGCCTATGTCCGATAATCTGCGTCAATCGTTCTCTCCATCACCTGCGCCGGCTGCTATTGCCATGGAATTCCTGGAAAACCGGAAACTGCTGTCGGCGGTGGCCCCGTCGGTTACATCAGCGGTGCTGGACAATCGCGGCGTCGCCACCATCAGCTTCAACCAGGCGATCAACACCCGCACGTTAACGCCCTCAACCGTGAAAGAATTTGGCCCCGGCACCGATCGCCATTTTGGAACGGCTGACGACACCGCCATTCCCGTGACCGTTAGCTATTCGCGGGGCACGCTCACGGTGAGCGGTGTGGTCAAGGCCGACAAACGCTACCGCCTGGTTTTGACCAACGGTATTACGGGAGCGAACGGTGTTGCCCTCAACGGCACCGGCGGTCGTCGCGGGGGAAATTTCGACGTCTCCACTGCCGCCACCACGTTGACCGCCCGCTTCACCACCATTGCCGGCAACATGGATGTTGCGCTTGTATTCAACAGCACGCTGGCACCCACCATCAGCAATTTTCTTTACTACGCGGATGGTAAATTCTGGGATCAGACGCCATTCAATCGCAACGGTGAGTACGATCCATCGCCGGGTAACGTGCCAATCCTACAGGGCGGGCGTTTCCACGTGGGGACGGATAACAAAGTCACCGACATCGACACCAGCGGCCATGCCAAGATCGATTACGCCCAGGGCATCAATAACGATCTGGGCACCCTCGCCATGGCGCGTGGCAGCAGCCTGACGGCCACGGAAGACAGCCAGTTTTTCTTCAACACTGCCAACGACCCCATCCTGGACAGCGAGCAATACAGCGCCTTCGGCTCGATCACCAACGCATCGGGGCGAGCGGTTCTGGCGCGTTTGGCGGCTTATCCAGCTCTCAATTCCGCCTCGCATACGCCGGTGGTCAGCCCCCCCGCCATCGTGGCGCGCGGGAACATTCTCGATCCGCTGCGGGACTTGATCCTGATTCACCGCGTGGCAATGCTTTCGACGATCACCACCACGGCCTCCGCCGCGCCCACGGCTGTGCGCGCAGCCGTGCGGGGGACCGGCTCAGTGATAGCTCGAGCCAGCGTCGCACTGCCCATCGCTCCCACGGCCATCTTCAGCGCGCGATCGATTAAAGATCATTTTTTGCAAGACGATGCTGCGATGTTTGATTGATAAGGCGGGAGTGCCGATAAACTGTCGGCATGATGCACGCACCGGGGCCAGGCTGGTTTTACAAGCTCAAGCGCGCCCTTCGCACCCTTAATCGCAGCGCCCAGGCTTCGCCATCGCAGCGGCCCGATCAATTTACGCTGGCGGGCGGGCGGGTGCTGGTG
>JBBSFP010000043.1:0-10514 GCA_038238625.1 Tepidisphaerales bacterium | reverse complement strand
GCGGCCACGGTGAAGGTATGGGTGGCAGTGTTCCACGAACCATACGAAATGTTGCTGGACAGCAGCGTAACCGCGGTCCCATCGCATTTATTTTCGCTCGCCACTGCCGTCGCGTTGGCCGTTGCGGTGGCAGCATCATTTTCCAGACCCGTGGC
This sequence comes from Tepidisphaerales bacterium, assembly GCA_038238625.1. GTDB lineage: Bacteria > Planctomycetota > Phycisphaerae > Tepidisphaerales > Tepidisphaeraceae > JBBSFP01. Next base: position 10,359 of record JBBSFP010000043.1, on the reverse strand, counting down.
CCCATAACGTACGGCCGCATCAGTAGCGCGTTGCAGCTCGGTCTTAGCGACCTGCAGCCGCCCCCACTCGACACCAAACGTGCAAAAGCCAATCAGCACCGTCATCACGATAATCGCATACAGCACCGCGATGCCACGCTGCCGCCGACGACCCCTGGGCGAAATTTTTTGCGTATTCGAGTTCATATTGTCTCCTGATCATCGGCCCGGCGCGCCCGGCAGTTAACAATCCTCAAGCCCAAAAGCCCTGGCAAAACTGGCGTTGATCCATGCAAACTCTAATACGTTCGGCCCCCTTGCAAATGGATTTGACTTTTCCCGAACCGGAAACCTCGCGCGGCCGCACGAACTGCCGCGTTCCAATCGTCCCCTCACCCGGGAAATTCCAGCGTGACGCGTGTGCCTTTACCAACGTCGCTTTCGATTCGCGCAGCGCCGCCATGGACGGTGGCGATGCCCTTCACGATCGCCAGCCCCAGGCCCAGGCCGGCGCGGCGGTTTGGGCCGATGGATCGCGTACGCGATTCATCCACCCTGCGGAAACGGTCAAACACGTATGGCAAATGACTGGCCGGAATACCGCACCCGTTGTCAATCACCTCGATGACCACCGGCGCGTGTCCGTGGTTGGCATCGGTATGCAACATCGCGGCCCGTATTTGAACCTGCCCGCCGCGCGGTGTGTGACCCAGCGCATTTTCCACCAGGTTGCCCACGGCGCGCTGCAAGAGAATACGATCCAGCGACGCTTTTAGACCATTGGATACGTTCACCGTCAGTTGCACGCCCGCCTCCTCCGCGGGGGCTTCAAAAAACACGCGGATCGATTCCAGCTCTCGTTGCAGATCCAGCAATTCGCGTTCGATGCGGGTCTCGGGGTTTTCTGCTCGGGCCAGAAACAACAGTGAATCAATCATGCGTGACAGCCGTTGATATTCTTCCAAACACGAGCTGAGCACCTCGCGATATTCCTCAGGCGAACGGGTTTTGGAGAGCGTCACTTCTGTTTCACCACGCAGGTTACTGACCGGTGTGCGCAGCTCATGGGCGATGTCAGCGGAGAATCGGCTCAGGCGTTCGAATGCATTCTGCAGCCGCTCCAGCATGCGGTTAAACGCCACCGACAGGAGCCACATTTCGCTGGGATACCCTTCGGAATCGATGCGTTGGTCAAGCTGGGTGGAATTGATTCCCTCGATGACATTTCCCATCTGCCTGATTGGACGCATCCCACGCCGCGCGATCCAATAGCCGATCCCGATCGATGCCAGCAATCCCAATCCCATGACCACCCAGATGCGGGTGCGATAGGCTGCCAGCAATTCCTGGTCGGAGGTTTCATCCACAGCCAGTTGCAGAACATACGATCGCGCGGGCGCTGCATCGGGGCCGGCGGGCGTATCAGCTGTTTTGCTGACGATCAGCGCACTGGCGATCATAAATTGCCGGCCGTCGCTGGCTTGAAAGATGGGTGGCCTTTCGCCGGGTGGGCGTGGGGCCCACTCGACCGGCCGGGCGATTGGGAAGACGTTGCTGGGCACCCGGTCGGCCAGCTTCGGCGTCTGGTCCACCACGTTGCCGGTTTCATCGAGCACGCGCACCATGTAGGCAGCGGTCGGTCGAGCGCTCGGTTCGATCTCGACCTCGCGGCGAAGTGCCTCGGCATTAATCGGCTGATGTTCGAGCAGGGCGCGGATAACGCTCATGCGTTCGCGCACATCGCTTGCATCGGCGCGATAGATATCGCGCGTCATCACGACATACAAATACAGCGTGGGAAACAGCAGCAGCAGAAAGGCCGTCAGGGCATACCACGCCGTGAGGCGCAGCGCCAGGCTCCACCGCCGCGCTGGATGATGAACCACCTCAGCCCCGCTGCTCGAGAACATAGCCCACTCCGCGCACCGTGTGAATCAGCTTGTGCTCGAACGGATCATCCACCTTCGAGCGCAAGCGGCGAACGTGCACATCCACCACGTTGCTCTCGGAATCAAAGTTCATGTCCCACACCTGCCCGGCAATCAGCGTGCGCGTCAAAGCCTCTCCCGCGCGCTCGGCTAACAACGACAGCAGGCAAAACTCCTTGGGAGTCAGCTCCATTCGCTTACCCGCCCGGGTAGCACGATGACGCAGCAGATCAATTTCCAGATCCGCGACTTTCAACAATTCGCGCCCACTCGATGGCCGCGCCATTCGCCGCAATATCGACTGCACGCGCGCCAGTAATTCGGTGAAAGCAAAGGGCTTGACCAGGTAATCATCCGCCCCCAGGTGCAATCCCTTGACGCGATCCTCCACGGCGTCGCGGGCAGTCAAAAACAGCACCGGTGTGCTGCTGCCTTCCTTTCGCAGCTCCTCAATCAGCGTCCACCCATCTTTGCCGGGGAGCATCACGTCCAAAATCATCATGCCATATTCGCCCCGGCGCGCTGCCTGCAAGCCCTCAATGCCATCGGCCGCGACGTCCACTGCATACCCGTGTTCGCTGAGCCCTTTGTGCAGATAACCGGCGGTCTTGGCTTCATCTTCAACGACCAGGATTCTCACAACAACCTCACCGCGGCGAGTGGCCGCTCAAAACGTCCCCAACGAAAGTATAGCCCGGGAGGCTTAGCGCATGCGAGGTTGGGCCTCATTACATTTGTGCAATGGGACGTTGCCACCGTGGATGCAAGGCAGAATGTCAACAGGCGCAGCAATTCCCGCTCGCGGCCGCTTTCGCGGGGCTATCTTTATTGCTCCGATTCCTCAAGGAAAAACACATCCTCATCAGGCTCAAAGCCAAACACCTCCCCGTATCTTCCCCAACCCACGATCGTGTGAAACATCTTTGCGGGTTCCTCATCACTCAGGCGGATTGCCAGTTCCTCTTCGACCACTTCCCTGGGCAAGCTGTGCTTGGGAGACTGCCTGAGCATCAGCTCCAGGAACGCGAAGGTGCCCAGCTTCATCATCTGTTGCCGGAAAAGAATCTTCCGCGCGTTCACATCACTGTCCAGATAGCGGCGGCCAAGTTCGGTGAGCAGTACCTTGTTTTTTGGAGTATCCAGAAAATCCAGCATCTCGCCGGCTTTCACGACGGCCAGGGTGTGACCAAAATCGTAGTCGGTCATTTGATCGAGCTTGAAAACATCCATGACACCCCCGTTGTCGCGGACGATTTGCATAAGGCCAAACACCTGGCTGGGGCTGGCGGCGGGAACCGGTTCCATCGCGGGCACGCCACCGACTGTTGCCGCCGGCGCGGTGGCGGGTTCTTCAGGCAGGTGCTCGAAGACAATGACATCGTGCAGCCGCTGCACCATCTCCTGAAACTCGCGCGACTGGTAATCCCGCGGATGGGGAATCGCGTTGGCGATGATCTCGCGAATGTGACCGGGATTGGTCCCCATCACGACAATGCGGTCCGCCAGGAAAACTGCTTCTTCTATGATGTGCGTGATGATCATCACGCTCTTGAGATTGGAAGGAAGTTGTCGTGGCTTGCCGTCGGTGGGTGATATGCCGCCTGAAGATTTCGACCCGCCCCATAAGCGGTAGACTTCGGTGCGCAGCGTTTCCGCGGTGAACACATCCAGCGCGCTGAAGGGTTCATCCATGCACAGCAGTTCAGGGCCGCGCGCCAAGGCGCGGGCGATGCCCACGCGCTGCTTCATCCCGCCGGAGAGTTCCTTTGGATACGCTTCCTCGAACCCTTCCAGCCCCACGGTATCTATGCAGGTGGCGATGCGATTGCGGCTTTCTTCAGCGTCAAGCCCCAGCCCATTGAGCGCGACCGCGATGTTTTGCTCAACGGTAAGCCATGGGTAAAGCGCAAAATTCTGAAACACCAGCGCCACCCCAGGATGGATCCCCTCCAGTGCAGTGCCGTGAGCCAGCACCTTTCCACTGCTGACTTTCAACAGCCCCACCATGGCGCGCAGCAGGGTGCTTTTGCCGCATCCACTGGGGCCCAAGATGGCCAGCACCTCGCCCTGCTGAACAGCGATGGTGACATTCTCCAACACGGTGCGTGGCGGCGTTCCGAAATCAACGCACACATCGCGCGCTTCGGTGATGGGAGATGCGGAGGTATCTGTGGGGCCAAGCGTCATGCAATCATCCTCGTGTGTCCAAAAATGCTCATTCGTTCAAACTATCTGCGGGTATGAATGTTGTTACCCGTTCAAACTGAAGCGCTCTTCCGACAACCGATACATGCGTTTCCAGATCAGGCGATTCAGGCAAACCACTGACACCGCCATGGTCACGACCCCCGCCGCCAGGAGCGGATAATTAGCTTCTTTAGTCGCTTCAGAAATCATCGACCCCAGCCCGAAGGCTTCCTGCACGCCGTTTTTATCTTCAAGATATTCCGCCACGATCGTGGAGTTCCACGCCCCCCCCGCCGCCGTTACCAACCCAGTGACCAGATACGGAAAAACGGAGGGCAAATAAAGCTTTTGCCACCGTTGCCATCGGCTCACGCGGTAGAGTTTTGCCACTTCCTCCAGATCACCGGGAATGGCCGTGGCACCGGCGATCACATTAAAAAGGATATACCACTGCGCCCCCAGCAGCATGAGGGCGACGCACCCGATGCCGAAAGGAATATGCAGCGCCAGCAGCGCAAGGGTAACCAGCGGGAAGATCATCGGCGCAGGGAAGCTGGCGACCACCTGAATCACTGGCTGCAGCCGCTGCGACCACTTGGGGGAACGCCCGATCATGATGCCGACCGGCAGCGTCCAGGCCGCGCCCAGGATCACCGCGGCGCTGGTCCGCAGGAATGATGCGCCCAGCGCCATCAGCACATTTATCCAGTCACGATGATTTTCATGATCCCGAAGTGGGACGGCTCTGAGCAGCAAAATGAGTTTCCACCCGCCCCAAAGCGCGCCAGCAAACAGGGCTGCCACCACCGCCCACTGCAGCCCTGCCAAAGCCTTACCCACCCACGGCGGCAGTGTGCGATCGCGCGGCTTGGCGCGCTCGTAATGCAGGATTGTTGACGACGAATCAACCTCGATAGGTTCCGCCGGCTGCACCTTCGGTAGTGCATCCTGCCGACGGTGTCTGCTCAAATGCCGATGCACCCACTGCGCCAGCCGCGAATGCTGCAGCATATCCAGCAGCCATGCCTGCGGGGTTTCGCTCCCGGCCGCATCCTCCATCCGAAACCGCTGGCTCCACACCACGATGGGCCGCCAGAACAACTGATCCACTGCCAGGATCATCAGCACCATGGCCACCACCGCCGCCAACATCGCCCGTGAATTACCCTGGTTCACCGCCTCTTTCATGTACGAGCCGATGCCCGGCAAGCGATAGTCTTTATCCCCTAGTTGAAACGCCTCGTTCACCATCAGGAAGAACCAACCCCCCGCCATCGACATCATGGAATTCCACACCAGCCCGATCATGGAAGATGGCAATTCCAATCGTGAAAACACCTGCCAGCCGCTGAATCGCTGCAACCGGGCCACTTCGCGCAACGGCTGGGGGATATTGCGCAGGCTACCATGGAAGCTGAAGGTCATGTTCCACACCTGCGCGGTGAAAATCATGACCACGCAGGCGACTTCCAGTCCCATCTCGCTGTTGGGAAACAGGTTCACCATCGCGATCACCAGCCCGGGCAAAAAACCCAGTACCGGGATCGATTGCAGAATATCCAACGCGGGAATCATCACGCGCTCAGCCCGGTGATTGTGGGCGGCAATCGTGCCGTAGATCAGAGTGAAAATCAGCGACAACCCATAGGCACAAAACCCCCGGGCGAGGCTCAACAGCGTGTATTTGGGCAACGCCCAGTAAGAAAGATCTATGTGAACCGTGGCCTGAAAAGGCCGCGTAACCTGCTTGGCCTCCAGCACGATCATCCCCAGCACCAGCCCGACCAGCCCCAGCGCAAAAAGTTCCACCCCAAAGCGCATGGGAGCAGCCAGCGCATTGCGCACGCGTTGGGTATGAAAGACGATCAATCCGGTCGCTCCTGCCTTCGGGAAAAATCCATTGGCCTCCGCCGCCCACGCTCCATCACCGGGCCGATGTTATGAAGCGCGCCCCATCCTCCGCAAGACATCGGTTTTTTGGCAGCCAATTGGCTATCATAAAGCCCATAATATGCGCGAAGATTTCGATGAAGATCCCGACCCCTCCGACATGGACCCCGACGAGCACGATGATGACGTCCTCGACACCCACCCGTGCCCCAACTGCAACGCCGAAATCTACGAAGATGCCGACCAATGCCCGGTATGCGGCCACTATGTAACCCGCGGCCTCTCCGCGCAGCACAAGCCTTATGTCTACATCGCCGCTGTGGTAGTGATCATTGCGATCATGATGACCTGGATATTACGAGTAATGTGATGTCGTCCCCGCCCCCCAGCCCATTTACCGCCCCCCCTCAACCCGATAAACTTCCAACCACCCGGAGGAGTGGCAGAGCGGTTGAATGCGCCGGTCTTGAAAACCGGTAGACCCGCAAGGGTCTCAGGGGTTCGAATCCCTTCTCCTCCGTTACAAACCGCCACAAGTGGCGCAGCGCTCGTGTTTTATTGCGATCATATTTTCGTTGTTCAGGGTATCGGAGTCTCCTGAAATCTCCCCGGAAATGCGCCAATGGCGTCCCGGAATTTCTTCAGCCCCCGGTCGATTTTCCTTTGCAATGCCCGTCTTTGAAATGGAAAATTATGCATCTATTACACGATTTAGTCGAACTCGATTCGAGGGCCTAACCAGAAGGTTCAGCACTCTAGAGAACGACCTCTGAGACATCCGCGCGGCGGTTCGATGATTCGTAGTTGTAGATCCAGCTTCGGGGATTTCTGCGCTTGCTGCCAAGCGCGCATTGAGTCCTCTCCCCTGATTCACGGATCTTACGAACGAGAATCGGAGGATTAAAGCGACTTACCTTTAAGATGGCTTCAGGCTCGGATAGAGTTCGTCCGTTCGACTTCCAGCTTCACTAATTCGAGGTGCGACTTGCCAAATTTCATGGGATTCAAGCCGATCGATTTTGAGACCATCAACGACACGACTTGGAGGAGCAGACCGGAGTTAGGCGGTGCTGTCATTGACCGTATTGGTTCAGAGTTCCAGTCATGGGCCATTTATGGTTGGCAGGGATTTCACATCGGCCCGAGGGAAGACAAGCAGCCAGAGACCGAATCGGCAAAGCTTTTTGTGCACACTGATGAGGAGGATGGCTTGGCCTTTGGCCTTTATATCGAGTGCGACGGCACGAAAATTAATCCGCACTGGCGAAACCTCAGAGACGGATTAACCAAAGATGATCGATTACAGAAAACACTGGCGGGAGTGATCGAGAATTGCGACTTGATCGTCGGCAAGTACGGTGGTGATGAAGAACATGATCCTAAGTGGCAGTTTCGGTCGGAACGGGGCAAACTGCATCGGGTGAACCATGACGAGCGTACGGAAGCAACTCTTGTTGACATGATTAACGAGATCGTAAGTCTTCCAAACGGCGAATGGGTCGACTTGTATTTCTACATGTGTATGAGCAAAGAAAATGCCCTGCGGGCTGGTGCGTCGGTCGTGGAAATAGTGTCAAAGTCGTTCCTAAAACTAATCCCGTTGTATTGCCGAATCCTCTACGGTTGAAGCGGGTATAAACATCTTTTTGATAGTTGCGCCCTTTGTTTTCCTTCAATTTTCTTATAAGGACTCAGTTCGACTTTTACCGCTTTTAGGCCGCCGGTTTTGAAATCGGACTCCAACCAAATCGGACAAATCCCTTCTCCTCGGTTTTAAGCGAACACAGTAGCGTAGCCGCCCCATCCCTCGTTAAAAAAGTTCAAGGTTCCGGGAATCTATAGGGGTGCCGCATAGCGTTGAAATCCACCATCCCCCCCCTCACACATCCGAACCCGCCGCCGCCGCTCGGGTGGTTAGCTCGAAGAGTTCGCCGTGGGCTAGTGCGGTGATCTGGCTGAATTCGCGGATCAGGTTTTTGTATTCGGCGGCCACGGGGCGGGGGTGGCGGTCTAGGTCATACAGGCCGCAGGCGTTTACGCGGCCGTGGCGCTCGGCGAGTTGCGTATCCCAATCCACCTGGTCGGTCAGGCTGTACCAGGTGAAGCCCAGCACGGGTACGCCATCACGCCGCATGCGCAGAACATTTGCCCACTGCTTCCAAAGCCAGCGCGGGTTCATATCGGGGTGGGGCGTGCTTGTCTCAGTATGCATCACCGGTTTGTAATACCGGTGGTAATACCGCAGCGTGACCTGGTACCAACCCAAAACATCCTCCCCATAAATCATCGAGCCATCGGGCAGCAACAGCTTTTCGTTGTGCCCGTAGTAATCGTTGCCCATCACCTGGAACCCGGCAGGCTTTGTTTTCATGAACCACATAAATTCGTCACGCGTTAAGCCATTGTCCTGTGCGAACATCAGCACATCCGCATCGGGAGCCTTGGAGTAGAGCAAATCCAGGGACAGAAAGATCAACTTGTTGCGCAGCTTCACAGCGTGCGATGGCGCAGCAACCATGTGGTGAGTGTACTCGGCGGACTCGCTTTGCACGAAGATCGCATCGGGGCGGTGCCGCACGATGGCGGCATCGGCCAGCAGGTTAGCGGCGACCAAATGCTTGAGGGCGGTGACGAATCCGCGCTCGGTGCGCAAGCGCTCGTTCCACAACCCGTCCCACCCGCTGTTGCGGGCTGATACATACACCTCGTTCACCGGCGTGTAGCCGCGCACCCAGGGGTATCGCTGGGCCACTGCCCCGGCATAATCGGCAAAGTGCAGGGGCATCTGAGGGTTTTGAAAATCACCCAGCCAATCGGGCACGCCGAAGTGCATCAGATCAAGAATCGGCGTGATGCCCAGGCGTTGTATCTCAGCCATCGCCTGGTCTGCAAACGACCAGTCATAGCGGCCGGGCCCGAGGTGGACGAGATGGCTGGGGAGGCCATAGCGCAGGCAGGGGATGCCCAGGTCTTTCACCAGCGCGAGGTCTTGTTTGAAGTGCTGGTAGTGGCCGCACTCCTCCAGCAGATCGCGTCGGAGTCGGCCACCGGGGTTTGCGGGGTCGGCGACGGTGGGGTTGGAACATTCGATGCCGGTAGCGAAGGCGAAATCCCATTCCCGGGCGGGCCCACCAGCAGGCCGGACTCCTTGCGCCGCCGGCCCGCCGCAATCGGCGACGGGGTGGGATGTGTCATGTTCACGTTGCCTGATAAGTTCAAGGAAGGTTTCCGCCATCATCCATCCGTTACTGGGTAAACGGTCGTGAAACGCCGCCAGTTGCTTATAGCATACGCCCAATACCGCACCAACGCGGCCCTGACATCCATGTCTTCCATGCCATTTGGCGGCCCGGGGGTATCAACCGGCGTGCATTTGCGCAGAGCGGTGCAAACTTTGCAATTTTCCGCCGATTTTGTATGGTGCGGCGCATCGTAGATTTCTAAATTCTTCGTAGCGAATCGCCATCATGAATTCACATAAAGATGTCCACGCCGCCGCTGTTTCGCTGATGCCGAATCCTTCAGAGGAAGGCGTAAGCCCGCCTGCTCTGCCGTGTGAAAACCAGATTGTGCAGGGTGATTCCATCGCGCTGCTTAACGCCGGGCCAGCGGACTGGGTGGACCTGGTTTTTGCTGATCCGCCATTCAACATTGGCTATCTGTATCACGGATACAATGACCAGCGGAAGACCGAAGACTACCTGCAATTCAGCCACGATTGGATGAAGGCCGTCCATCGCGCGTTGAAACCCAATGGGAGCTTTTACCTGGCCATCGGGGACCAGTATGCCGCCGACCTGTGCGTGATAGCGCGGCGGCAACTGGGGTTTCACATGCGCAACTGGATCATCTGGCATTACACTTTCGGGCAGCAGACCAAGCAGATGTTCGCCAAGAGCCACACGCACATTTTTTACTTTGTAAAAGATGAGAAGTCGTTCACGTTCAACCCCGATTCGGTGCGGGTGGCCAGCGCGCGGCAAACGACTTACAAAGATACCCGTGCGAATCCCAAGGGGAAGTTACCAGATGATGTGTGGTACCTGCGTCCCTCGGAAGCGGCAGAAGCGGGATACTTCGAAGCGGGCTGCGATACCTGGAACGTGAGCCGCGTGTGTGGCACCTTCGGCGAGCGTGAGGGGTGGCACGGCTGCCAGATGCCGATGGGGGTGCTCAATCGCATCGTGGCTGCATCGAGCAATGCTGGAGATATCGTGCTCGACCCGTTCAATGGCAGCGGCACCACCGCGGTGGCGGCCGCGCTGATGGGGCGAAAGTTTGTGGGCATTGATCAATCGGAACAATAAGTCGATATTGCCAGGCAACTGTTGGCTAAAGCCTTGCAAAAAGCGGAGGGCAATCCACAAACAACGGG
>JBBSFP010000042.1:0-10583 GCA_038238625.1 Tepidisphaerales bacterium | reverse complement strand
AGGGGCCTACCGGTCTGCGCGCTGCTTTTGAGTTTTTGCTTGAGCTCCTCAACGCTTAAGATCCGCTCGCAGCGACGCGAGAGGATTTCGATCTGCTGTTCGATAGATGGATGCGACAACATCGTGGCGGGATTGTAGAAACTGACACCCTCGACGCCAAATCACCCGCGACCGCTTATCAAAATAAAAAGCGTCACCTGCACACCATTAAAAAGCGCGTGGAGCGTGATATTCGACCACAAATTGCCTGTCCGCTCGTAAACGTAACCCAGGCACAGGGACAACACGAAAATCATTGGCCATGACCACCATGGATGTACCGCTGCAAATAAAAGCGACGTGATCACCACCGCACACCAGCGCGCCGCAATGCCACGCCACCCGGCAAGTGGCTCGTTCGTGCCCAGCCCAGGTAACGATAGATAACTCAAAACCGCGCCCGGACGCGCTTCCGGCATCGGTGCATAACCCCCTGGGGGCGTGTAAGGCTCCGCGACTTGAATGGTTACTCGCTGGCCAAACATCTTCTCAAATCCACGCAGCAAGAGCGTCTGCAAGTGGGCGCGGAACACCAACTCTTCAAATAACGGTGCCATCACCACTGCCGCGAAAATAATCAACAGGCGATAGCCAAATCCGCCAAGCTCCCTGTACGCCTCCAGCAATTGATGTTCAGGCGAATGCTCGATGTCATACATTTGATAAAAATATTCACTGACCATCCCAACCGTTTGCACCACTGGAAACACGATCAACATTGACACCAGTCCAATGAACATGCCCCAGCCAATTTTTGGCCAGGGCACCTGCATACCCAGCAGTTGCAGTGATCGGTGCTTACTCATGCGATGCAGCAGCACTATTGCACACAAACCCGCAATGGGGCCGATTGCTGCGATCGCCGCTTCATCTGCTGGGCTCAACTCAATCGGATGTGTTTGCTGAGTGGCCGGCGAGGCAGGGCGACCATGAATCGCGCCGTAAAACTGGGCGGCAACAATATAAGCCGAGAACCCCAGCAGAATCCCGGCTAGCAGCAGCATGGCCCCCTGCCCGGCCGGCCAGCGTTCCCTTCCTAAAACCGTGCGCGGCCGCCAACTCCCGGTCCAGGCCATCAAGGGGAGCGCGACGATCCACAGGCCCAAAAAGACGTAATCCGCGGTTTCCAGCGCCAGGCATTGCAACACATTTTCCACCAGTCGCCATCCCCGCAAACACCGGGTAGGCTATTGTTCTTTTATGAGCGACTTTCTGGAAAAGATCATTCAGGCAAAGCGGTCGGAAGTCCAGCAGCGCATGCAGAGCGTGCCGGTGGAAGAATTGCAGGAAGCGATCGCAGTGCAGGGGCGGCCGAGGAACTTTTTCCAGGCGGTGATGAACAAGGGAAACAAACCGGTCGCACTGATCGCGGAGATTAAAAAAGCATCGCCCAGCGCCGGGGTGATCCGTCCGAATTTTGATCCCGTCGCCATTGCGCGGGAATACGCTGCCGCCGGGGCCGATGCCCTGAGTGTCCTCACCGATGAGCAGTTTTTTCAGGGTGAGCTCGCCCATCTCAAAGCAGTGCGCGATGCGGTACCGCTCCCGGTCCTACGGAAAGATTTCATCATCGATGCCTACCAGCTTTACGAATCGCGCGCTGCCGGGGCGGATGCCATCCTCCTCATCGCCGAGTGCCTCGACATCAGCCATCTTTCTGATCTGCAAATCCTGGCGACGGAGTTGAACATGACCTGCCTGATCGAAGTGCATGACATGAATAATCTGATGCGCGTCCACGATCGCATCATCGGTTTCCCGCTTACGAGCTATAGCCTGCTGGGGATCAACAATCGCGATCTGCGCACCTTCAAAACCGATCTGGGCACCACCCTGCGCCTTGCCGAACTTGTCGAAAATCGCCACGTGCTCGTCAGCGAAAGTGGCATTAATTCTCACGAGGATGTCAAGAAACTCGCCGATGCCGGCGTCAAAACCATCCTCGTCGGCGAAAGCCTCATGCGCAGCGATAACCTTACCGCGAAAATTAGCGAGTTGATGGGACGTAACTAATCTATCGCCAATTCGAGGCCATGGTTGCCCGACGGCGGTTCGCACGCTCAAAGGGTCGGCCCCCGCTTCATCCTGTTCCAAGTCACGACCAAAAAAAACCTCCCCGGCCACATTTCGCCGAGGAGGAATTCCGGAACAATCGATTTAGTAGCTTACAAACCGCCGCCACCGTTCGGGGCCGGGCGGTGTTGCTGCATCTGTTGGTACGCCATCATACCAGTCACCATAATCGACTGGATAATGTCCATCGGGACATATCCATCCATACGCAGAGCACTTCCCTCAGCAGCCAGCGAAACCGCCAGTGGGGGCAGATCATTTTGCACCTGCAACTGCAGTGGCATGCCCATCTGCTTGGACACATTCGAGATCAACTGCATGAAATTTCCAACTTCCACGCACCCTACTGCAAGTGGGTTACTCGGAAGCTGTTTGATCGAAGCCAGAACATCAACGCGCTTGCCCAGCGCGTCGGTCTTGCCTTTGACCGATGCCACTGCCGCCGACAGCAAATCATCGTCCGCAAACCAACCTGCCAGCAAATGCTGTTCATCAACCGCCCCCATAAAACCATTTATACCCCCGGGCCCATAAACGGCCGTGATCATCTTCTGAATCTCCTGCGGGTTGGCACCCTCGACCGCTGCCATTTTGATTTGCGTAAAATCAACACCCGCAACCTTCTTTGCATTGGGCGTCACTTCAAAATTCCCGCCCTTCATCCCAACAGAATTCATCAGCTCGGCCTGCTGCGCCATTGCTTTCTGCTGTGCATCTAAAACCAGCCGGGAATCACATTCGACCACTTGCACCACTTGAAACACCGACGCCTGACCCGCCGCGCCCGCTGGAAGCAGCACACCAAACGCTACCGACTTCTCGCTGTTCAGCGGCGCGCGCATCGTTTCGGCCGCTGACGAGAGCACATCGCTCTTAAGGCCGTCGGCCTCCATGTCAATCTTCAACTGGGACAAGACATCGGTAAGCAAAATCTGCATCACCGCGGGATCGACGTGCGCCTTAGCGAACGCCACATATTTCCCGGCCGGCAAACCGGTAAAATCCACCTGCTCGGTCCCCTTCAATCGACTGGCAAGCTTGCCCAGATAACTGTCGGGCTTAAATTCAATCACTGCCCCCGTGGTTAAACCATCCTTCACCAGCGAAAAGCTGTACACCATGCCATCAGAATCTTCCACTACTCGGCGTCCGAGTTTGACGTATTCCTTCAAAAGGAGCTTCATCAACTTCCCCTGCCCTTCCATCCCGGGCTGCTGACCGATCATCTGTGCCATGTTGGGAATTGACTCTTCGCCCTTTTTCAATGCCTCCAGCAACTTTGGCGCTACCAGTTTCATGTTCACGTAGGCCGCCACATCCTTCGACTCAAACTCTTTGCTGCACGCCGCTGCCAGCTTTATACCGGCTGGCTTGCCGGTCACATTGTTCTTGTTGTTGCTCAGAATGGCAAAATGGCCTCGCTGCGCGCAGCTGATCTGCTGGCCTCGGTTTTCGAAAGTGCTGATCTCACCTTCGGTCTTGGCGTCTGGGAAGTTTCCTAAAAATGCGCTGTAATCACTTACTGGCAGCAGCAAGGATGACTCGGGCTTCACGCCATCCGCCTCGGGCATCAGCACAATCACGGCCATGTCTCCGGCCTTATCAACGCCCGCGCTGATCTTGAATTGTTTCATGATCATCGCCAGCGGATCAGACAGGGCCGGATTGAAGTTAGCCAGCCCCAGCTTGTCGATCAGTGCCGCCGCCTTGGTGTTGGTCTCCTGCAGGTTGCGAACCTTGACCACTACCATGGCGTTTTCAGGCGACTGTTCCAACACCCCTGCCGCTACCGCGGATGTGGCCCATCCCAGAAGCAAGGCCACCATTCCCAGCTTTTTCAAGCTATTCCACAGTGCTTTGTTCCCCAAAAACCGCATTGCTCCGTCGTTAGACACATTCAGCATATCCGTTCCTTCGTGTGGCAGCCCCGAACGCTCGGTCCTGCGTAATAATCAAATTTCGGGGAAAACGCTTCCCTGTCTACAAGCCGCTGCCATGGTACCGGTGGACCCATCACCGGTCCAACCCCAAAATTTTCCGAGCTGAAAGCGAATGAAAAGGATTTCGGATCGGTTTCCGTTGCTTGCAACGATTTAGACCTTCGCATATCGTCGTCGGTCCCCCTTTGCCCGCATGTTGCAGCAGGGAACCTATTATGACCGGCAGGCTGGCGCTTACGCTGGTGGCCTGGTGTCTAGGAGTTTGCCCGATGACGATGACCCCCGAAGAAAAAACGCAGATTGTTTCTGATTTTAAGATACACGACAAGGATACCGGCTCCCCCGAAGTGCAGATCGCGCTGATCACCAAGCGAATCCTGCAGCTTCAAGAACATTTCACCGCGCATAAGAAGGATCACGCTTCGCGCCGCGGTTTGCTCAAGCTGGTGAGTCGGCGAAATCAGTTGCTCAAATATCTGACGCGTGAAGATCGAACGCGCTATCAGCAGATCATCAGCCGCCTGGGTCTGCGTAAATAAAGTATTCCCCTGCGTGGGGCACGGTGATCCGTGCCCCACGCGGTGTTTTTGGACTTCTGTTACAGTCCTATTGTTACCGCCCGGCGATCACCCACCGCTTTTCTTTGGCCTTAAGCGACGGTAGCGATCGAATATCGAGGCGGGTTGCCACAGATGCACAAACCCTGACACCGGTTTTTCAAACACAGTCCGTACCTGATCTGCCCGCGGTGTCCGGCTTTGTCCATCTGTGGTCCAACGTATTTATCACTCCAATCTCAGGCCACAAAAGGATTCTCTCGCATGCAAGCTATAGAAGTAGAACGCCAGATCGGCGGACGCACACTTCGCATTGGAACCGGTAGTTACGCGAAACTGGCGGACGGTGCCGTAACGGTGCAGTACGCCGACACGGTTGTCTTCGGTGCCGTGGTGCGCGCCAATCCGCGGGAAGGGATCGACTTTTTTCCCCTGCAGGTGGATTACCGGGAGCGCCGCGCCGCCGCCGGTAAATTCCCGGGTGGTTTCATGAAGCGTGAAGGGCGCCCCACGACCAAGGAAATTCTCGTAGCCCGGCTGATTGATCGCCCGCTGCGTCCGTTGTTCCCCAAGGGGTTCATGGATGAAGTGCAGATTCACCTCAACGTGCTGGCGTTCGATGGTCAAAATGAGCCCGATGCGTTCGCCGGCATTGCCGCCAGCGCGGCGGTGGCCATCAGCGACATCCCCTTCATCACGCCCACGGCCCATGTGCGGGTCGGTCGGGTGGAAGGGAAACTAGTGATCAACCCCACCGTTGAGGAAATGGAGTACAGCGATATTGACCTGGTGGTGGCGGGGACCAAGCATTTTGTAAACATGATCGAGGTCGGCAGCCGTGAAGTAGACGAAGACGACATGGCCGATGCGATTGAAGCCGCGCATAAAGTAATCGTTGAAATCTGCGGGGCGATTGAAGAATTGCAGAAAAAGGTCAACGTGAAAAAGGTGGGCGAGCCGCGCCTGCCGGATGAAGCGCTGCTGAAAACCGTTCGAGAGCGCGTGACCGACAAGATTCGCGAAGTGAAGGGTAAGGCCGGGAAGCATGATCGTTCAGATGCGGTGAAGCAGATTCTCGCCGACCTGCTGGGCGAGCTTGCTCCGCCGGTTACGGATCCTGCTGCTCCTTACCTGACGATCGTAGCGCAAAAGCATAAGGAAAAGCACGTTCGCCATGTGTTTGTAGAAGTGGAAGAAGCGATAACCCGCCTTGCGATTCTGGACGGGGTACGACCCGATGGACGCGGGTTTGAAGATATCCGCGAGATCACCTGCGAAGTGGGCATGCTGCCACGCGTGCATGGATCATCGGTCTTCACGCGCGGTGAAACGCAGGCGATGTGCACCGTGACGTTGGGCACCAGCTCTGATGAGCAGATGGTGGACGGCCTGACCGATGAATACAGTCAGAAGTTCATGTTGCACTACAATTTCCCCAGCTTCAGCGTGGGCGAGGTGCGTCCAATCCGTGGCCCGGGTCGTCGGGAAATCGGGCACGGGGCGCTCGCCGAACGCAGCCTCATCCCGGTGTTGCCGGGGATTGAAAAATTTGCCTACACGGTTCGCGTCATCAGCGACATCCTCGAATCCAACGGTTCATCCTCCATGGCGTCCAGCTGTGGCGGATGTCTGGCATTAATGGACGCCGGTGTCCCCATCACCCGGCCGGTCGCGGGCATTTCCATCGGTCTTGTCAAAGAAGGAAACCGTCAGGCGTTGCTCACCGACATCATTGGCGAAGAGGATCATTTCGGCGACATGGATTTCAAAGTGTGCGGCACCAGCGAAGGGATCACCGCCATTCAGCTCGACATCAAGACCGAGGGGATTGACCACAAGGTCATTCGCGAAACACTGCATCGCGCCAAGAGCGCCCGCATCAAGATTCTGGCCGTCATGGCCAAGACCATTAAGGAACCACGCGCGGAGATCAGCCAGTATGCTCCGCGGCTGCTCACGGTAAAGATCGATCCGGAAAAGATCGGCAAGCTCATTGGTCCCGGCGGCAAGAACATCAAGAAGATCCAGGAAGAAACCGGCGCGAACGTGGATATCGAAGACGATGGCACGGTCTACATCTCGTCGGTGGACGCCTCTGCCGCCGAGAAATGCCGCGACCTGATCGAGGCCATGACCGCCGAGGTAAAGGTCGGGAAAATCTACAACGGCCGGGTGGTGAGCATCAAGGAGTTCGGCGCATTCGTTGAAATTGCACCGGATACGGATGGACTTTGCCATGTCAGCGAGTTGTCGGATCGCTTTGTGGAAGCCGTGACCGACTACGTGAACATGGGGGATGAGGTGAAAGTGAAAGTGCTGCTCATTGACGACACTGGCCGCATCAAGCTGTCGCGTAAGGCTGCGATGAAAGAGCTTGGCCAGAGCGACCCCGAACCCGTGCGAACCACCGGTGGCGATGAGCGCGACGACGAGGGTGGCGAGCGCGAAGGCGGTCATGGTGGTGATCGTGACCACGGAGATCGAGGCCCCAGCGATCGCGGCCCGCGCGACCGAGGCCCACGCAGCGGCGGTGGCGGAGGTGGCGATCGCGGCCCCCGGCGCGACAGCGGCGGTGGTGGCGGCCGGGGCGGCGACCGGCCTCCACGGCGCGACTAACCTTGACGCGGCTCATTTTCGTCCCATAGCGGGCTTTCCCTCCCCTGCTTGTGTTCTCCGCCACTTAG
The DNA here is from genome assembly GCA_038238625.1 of Tepidisphaerales bacterium. Lineage (GTDB taxonomy): Bacteria > Planctomycetota > Phycisphaerae > Tepidisphaerales > Tepidisphaeraceae > JBBSFP01. Next base: position 3,290 of record JBBSFP010000042.1, on the reverse strand, counting down.
TGCGGAGCACGGCAGCGGAGGGAGGGCGGACACGAGAGCGACCGCCCCGCGCGGGTGCACGGACCTTCCATCGATTCCGGGGATTTCGACTAACACAACGACTTGAGTACTCACGGGTCGGACTATTATTGAATTACCTGCCGCAGACTAAGGACCGGAGCGCGCGGTGTCTCGCTTTACCTTCGAGAAACAGCGGGTTTACCGAAGCTCTATCGAAAACTTTTGTTCTGCCAAAACGTTACTTTGGGCCACAGGTCCTATGTCGGAGTGCTGACGATCTCCACATTGTGCTCACGCCGATCGTCAACCAGGCGGATGCTCGGTTCTGATTGTTCGACGCCATCGACAATCACCTTGGCCGGCGCTCCGCGGCGGAAGTTGAGGTGGTAGAAGGTCTCGCGGTAGCGATAATGAATTTTAAACGAGTCCCACTTTTCGTTCCAGACTGGGGTGAAGCGAAGGCGGTCCACATCGAGGTGGAGGCCGAGCAGGCTTTCGGTGATCAGGCGATACATCCAGCCTGCTGAGCCGGTGTACCAGGTCCAGCCGCCACGGCCGGTGTGGGGCGGCACGGCATAAACGTCGGCGGCGACGACGTACGGTTCCACCTTGTAAACGGCGGCTTTGGCAGGCGTGTCGGCGTGCGTTACGGGATTGATCAGGTTGAAAAGCTCCCAGGCCTTTTGCGGATTTCCCAGCGCAGCAAAGGCCATCACAGTCCAGACGGCGGCATGGGTGTACTGGCCACCATTTTCCCGTACGCCTGGCAGGTAACCTTTGATGTACCCGGGGTTCAACCCCGACTTGTCGAATGGGGGGTCGAATAGCTGAATAAGCCGGGAATCGCGGCGAACCAGGCGCTGATCGACGGCCTCCATGCCCAGTTTCGCCTGCTGCAATTCCCCCCCCCCCGAGAGAACCGACCAGCTTTGCGGTAACGCATCGATCTGGCATTCGGCGTTGCTGACACTGCCCAGCGGGGTGCCATCGTCAAAGTAGGCGCGGCGATACCACTGCCCATCCCAGGCGTGCTGCAGGATGTTCAAGCGTAGCTGACCGGCCTGGGTGGTGCATTTATCGGCAAACAAGATGTCGTTGCGTCGGCGCGCAAGCTCTGCGAAATTCATCAGCACGTCGTAAAGGAAGAAGGCCAGCCAAACACTTTCGCCCTTGCCGTGGATGCCGACGAGGTTCATCCCGTCGTTCCAGTCCCCGCAACCCATCAGGGGAAGGCCATGCTCACCGAAACGCAGGGCGTGCAGGATGGCGCGGGTGCAGTGTTCGTAGAGGGTGGCGGTTCGCTCGGAGCGCTGAGGAAGGTCGTAGTAACTTTCCTCATCGGCGTTGACCTGCCGGCCTTCGATGAAATGGATTTGTTCGTCAAGCACCCCGGTGTCGCCGGTGCCGATGACGTACCGGCAAACCGCGTAGGGAAACCAGAGGTAGTCGTCGGAAAAGTGCGTGCGTACGCCGCGGCCTTGTGGGGGGTGCCACCAGTGTTGCACGTCGCCTTCGATGAACTGGTGTCCCGCGCAGCGCAGGAGGTGGTCGCGCATGATGCCGGGCGAGGAGTGGAGCAGCGCCATCACATCTTGCAACTGGTCGCGGAATCCATATGCCCCGCCGCTCTGATAAAACCCAGTACGCCCCCATACGCGGCAGGATAGCACTTGATAGAGAAGCCATCCGTTGGCAAGCAGGTTAAGCGCCTTGTCGGGGGTTTCAACATACACAGTGCCGAGCATGTGATGCCAGAAATCCCAGACTTCCTGCTGGGCGCGCTGCACGGAGTCTGATGAGTCAAATCGCTGGGAAAGGGCCTTGGCCTCTCCGGCGTTCTTACCGCACCCCAGGGTGAAGATGATCTGTTTTTCCTGTCCATCGGCCAGTTCGAAGGGAACCTGAATTGCGGCACAGGGATCGAGCCCCGCGCCCACACGGCCTGAGAGGCGGGTGCGTCCCATCGCCGCGGGAGCATCAGGTGTACCGTTACGACCGATGAATTCTGCCCGATCACCGGTGAAGGTGCGCTGTAGTTCATTAACATCAAAGAACGCAACGCGCTCGGGAAATTCGGAGTTGAAATTGTTCCAGGCGAAAATGGCTCCAGTCTGCGGATCGATCTCCGTGACCACGTACATCGCGTTTTTGTGGCGCAGCTCGCCCAGCACCCATTCGACATAACCCGTAGCCGACAGCCGGCGCGTACGACCGGAGGCATTGCGAACTTTCAGCACGCTGAATTTAACGGGCACATCGCGCGCGACGAAGATGCTCAGCTCGCTGGCGATACCGTTTTCAGAATACTCGAAAATGGTATACCCAAATCCATGGCGGGTGACGTAGGGCATGCTACCGCGCGCCGGCAGCGGCGTGGGGGACCAGAACCGGCCGCTTTCTTCGTCACGCAGGTAAAATGCTTCGCCGCTGACATCGCTCACAGGATCGTTAGACCAAGGCGAAAGGCGGAATTCATGGCTGTTTTCCGCCCAGCTGTAGACCGGAGTGCTTTCGGATACGACGGTACCGAACGTTTCGTTGGCGATAACATTAACCCACGGCGCGGGAGTGGGATTTTCCGGGGTAGTGGTGATGATGTACTCGCGGCCATCCTGCGTGAAACCACCGGTGCCATTGAAGAACAGCAGGTCCCGGCGGGTAAGCTCCGCGCCAGTGGGAACTTCGGGCTTGCGCTGGCGGATCGGATAAAGGCGGGGAACGACCGCCTCCGGCCGGGCGCGACGCTCCACCTGCTCGGCAAGCGTGCCGGCACCATCGCTGAGTACCACGCGCGCCACCGTGAGCATCAGGGTACGATCTTCTTCGGACATCTGGTCGGCGCGGCGGACAAAAATACCACCGGGTTTATCAACCAAAGCCGTTTGATTGGCGGCGGCGATCAGTCCCATGAGGGCCTCGTGCATCTGTTGGCGATAAGCAGAATGATCCTCGTTCCAAATCACCAGGTCGACAATCAATCCTTTACGCCGCCAGTAGCCGTGCGCCTGGATAGTCTGCCGGGCAACTTCAATTTTCGCTAAATCACCGATACGCAGCAGAACGATTGGCAGATCGCCGGAGATGCCGTAGCCCCATAGGCCAGATTGCCCGCGGCGATTTTTCACCAGGATGCTGGGGTTAGCACGGCGGAGCGATGACCCATAGATGATTGAACCGGCCATCCGGCCATAGATCTGAGCATCGGCTTCGTTGGCGTTAATGTGGCGATGAACCACCTGCGCATGCGTCCAGGCTAGACCAAAAACGCGATCCGTAAACCTGCGGTCGTT
>JBBSFP010000041.1:0-10812 GCA_038238625.1 Tepidisphaerales bacterium | reverse complement strand
CATCGAGTACGAACACATCGGTTTGCGGGTGATGGGCGAGCACCTCAACGCCACCTGCGAATCGATCGGGATTTGCCTCGATCGGCAGATCGAGTTGTTCACGCAGTAACGAGGTTTCGTCGCTGGGATTGTCCGCCCCGGCATGGTAGCCGCGCAACAATACCGCGGGCTGATGCCCCAGTTCGCGAAGTTGGCGACAGAGCCAGATCACCATCGGTGTCTTACCAGTGCCACCGGCGGTGAGATTGCCAACCGAGATAACCGGGCGTGGCAGCCGCCGGATGCCCTGGCCCCGGTCATATCGTTGATTGCGAAGGCGAATGAAGCGGGTATAGATCGGTTCAATCGCTCCCATGGCACCGCGCAGCAGTGCGGGAATACTGCCCTGTGCTTCGCCACTCATGATGCGCAAAACGGATTGTTCATCCAGCCATGGCATAGGGTCATTTTACGGTCTTTGAGGGACCGTCGAGGAGGAAGGCTTCATCCGATGCAGTAAGCGTGATGGCTGCGCGCGGAACCGATTCGAGTCGAAACGCCTGCTGCAACTCGCGAAGCGAGATCGCGCCACCCGTTCGGTCGATCCCAAGCCATTGCCCCATGAGTGCTAAAATTCGTTCTGCCGGCACGCCCATTTCGCGGAAATGGGCCAAGCGCGTATCTCCATGGCGTTTGGCTAATCGTCTGCCATCAGACCCGATCACCAGTGGGAAATGCCAGTAGCTTGGGATCTTTGATTGCAACCCCAGCCCGTTGTACAGAAGCAATTGACGTGGAGTGGAATCAAGCAAATCATCACCGCGGACGATGTCTGTAATACCCATTCCCGCATCGTCAATCACCACTGCCAGTTGATAAGCGGCCTGGTCGATCGTTTTGGATATAACAAAATCCCCGAGCTGGCGAGCCGGATCATATTTAATTTCACCAGCGAATCGGTCGGTCCAACGAATTTTGCGGTCAGGCACCCGAAAGCGAATCGCCGGCGGGCGGCCACTGATCGCCTGGGCCTCGGCGACGGATGCGAATCGATCGCGGCAGGTACCGGGATAAATCGTGGCCCCGTCTTCGGCGTGCGGAGCGCTGGCGGCTTGTTCAACCTCGCGCCGGCTGCAGATGCAGGGGTATGCCGTGCCACAGCGCAGCAATTCGTCCACGGCTGCAGTGTAGGTAGATTGTCGTGCGCTCTGAAAAATCGGCCCATAGTCAAAATCCAGGCCCAGCCACTGCAAATCCTCGATTGCTTGCTGATCGGCGCCGACCTTAACACGCGGGCCGTCCAGATCCTCGATTCGAAGAAGAATTTGCCAACCGTTTTGGCGGGCAAGAAGCCAATTAATCAAAAACGTACGCGCGTTACCCAGGTGCAAAGCGCCGGTCGGGGACGGTGCCAGGCGAGTGCGGCGGGGGAGGGGCGGCGTAGCATCAGCGGGCGCGGACAACAATTGAACCACAAAGATCACAGCCCCTCAGACAATCATAGCCCCATAGACGAAGGATGAAAGGCGATGCTCTTGACCAGCTTTTCCATGAACTCTTTGTTGGCTTCGTACTCTTTGCGCGGGAGCGTGATCGAAAGGCTGGTCTCATTGAACTTCTGGTTGCGGCTGGAGGGGTTAAACAGTTGCACCGTCCAACTCACCGTCTGAAGCGGCGCGGTGGTGGGTGCCGTAGCGGGTGCCATGGTCACCAAGCGTGTGGCGGGTGCGGGCACCGTCGACAACTGTCGGCGCTCGATGACCTTCACTTGCCCGATGTTGCGCGTGTCGATCATGATCCATTCACCCGTGTTGGAAGCCTTGTCCTTGGCAGCGGCATCCTCCAAACTCTTCATCGATTCAGGGGCAAATGCCAAGCCACCGCTGCGGATTTCAATCTCAATGTCGCTGCTGGGGCCGGGACCCTGGAGCCACGAGAGCGTCGGATCGCTGGTTTCCCGGGTGAGCCTCCAAATGGCGGGGACTTGGATGGAGCAATCGGCTCCGTTGATTTCGATGGTCTGGTACGGGCCGTTCATCAACTGATCGACAGATGGCCGATCGTCCACCAGTGGAAGCGTGGCGGGGAGCGGGGCATCTGTTGCCTGTTGCGTGTCGCTGCGATCGCAACCTGTAAAACCGCAAAGCAAGCTGACAAGAGCGATGCAAGCGATACGGTTTGCTTTAGATAGAAGTCCGGGGAGGGGGGAATTTTCAAACATAGGCCGATCCTGTCCGATGTGCCGGAATGCAGTTTTCCGGAGCTGAAGACGCTCGGCCATTATTTCCAACGACCGTGCGCGCAGCAAGGGGACAGCACCCAATCCAGCCAATCATTTTTGAAGTTCTAATTCGAGGGAGGGTCGGTCAGACCCGGGATCGCTGACGGCGGAGCAACACTGGAATAATCAGCAGTAACAATCCGGTGCTCGGTTCCGGCACGGCACCCACCCCGATGCCACCGGAGCCACCACCCCCATTACCGCCACTCCCCGACCCGCCATCCCCGCCAGTCACCCCACCGGGCGGGAGCGCAGCGCGAAGTCGTCCGGGGACTTCTCGCAGATAAAGTTTTTTGAAGAGCAGTATCGAGTCAAATCGCCCTGAGCCGTTAGGGTTCCCGTCCACCACTCGCCAGGAATTAATGCCCGACAGCTTGCTGCCCGTCATCGTGAAATTAAACGACCGCCCCTGGCGCAAACCGGTCACCGCGAAAGCCTTGTTATGCCCATCGGCGTCCAGCGTGCTGGTCAAGGAGATCGATCCGGGGCGATAATGGATTTGATGCCAATCGTTACGAAATCCGAGGAAATCATGCGTCGTTAGGTTCTGTAAATCCACGTTGAACTGGGCAATCGCGTGCCCCGGTCCCGCCTGCCCACCAGCGATCGCATAAAAGCTCATCAGATTGTGCGTCTGATCCACATAGAAACCTGATGTGATTTCCCCGTAGTGCAGGGTGAAGGGGGGATTCACGCTGCCATTGATGTCGTTGAGAAACTGTCCAACGGTTTCGCTGCCGTTAATGGCGCTGATCTGGCGGTAACGCCTACCATCTTGAGAGACTTGAATAACCGGGGTTCCCCAGGCGGGCAGCGCGGGCATCGTCCCCAGGCAAAACATCACCATAGAAATGCAGATGCGTGCGTAATTTCGCCGTGTGTTTGTCACTGGTTGCTCCCTGCTTGAACCTGCAGTTGTCCAAATCCATAGTGGACAACAACAGGCGTCACACCCGGCATCGGCGGCAAGGGCAAGCCACTTGACGAGCGCGGAATAGATGATGCAGAAGGAAAAGAGAGCGGCCGATAATCGAGCGCGCCCAGCATCTATCCGGCAAACGTTCGATACGGGATGATTAAGGAATTTTGAAAAAGCGCGGCACGGGCGTGAGCGCCGCCCAAGCTCGGTTCAGTGCCGGTCGGGGATCGCGATGGATGTCTGTTCGTCGACCAATTGTCCGGCTTCAGCGAAGACGGGATGCCGGGCGTTGCGTTCATCCCTGGCGACGTGGCCATCATGAAGGGTGATCACGCGATGACAACGGTGAGCGACAGTTGGGTCGTGCGTGACGAGCAGGATCGTGCGTCCGGTGGCGACCAGGTCGTCGAAGAGCTGCAAAATCTGTTGGCCCGTCTTGGAATCGAGAGCACCAGTCGGTTCATCGGCCAGCAGAATGATTGGGTCGTTCACCATGGCGCGAGCGATGCAGACGCGCTGCTGTTGACCGCCGGAAAGCTGCATCGGGCGATGATCCAGACGCTGGGAAAGTCCGACGCGCTCGGCCATCTCCATGGCGCGCTTGCGGCGGATGGCAGGGGCAATTCCCAGGTAGAACATCGGTACTTCCAGATTTTCCAGCACGGTGAGTTGTTGTACAAGGTTGAAATTCTGAAAGATGAACCCGATCCGCCGGCTGCGGATTTCAGACAACTCATCATCTGGCAGGCGCGCGACGTCAATATCTCCCAACAGGTAGGTGCCGTGCGTGGGCAAGTCCAGGCAGCCCAGGATGTTCATCAACGTGCTCTTTCCTGAGCCACTGGCACCCATGATGGCGCTGTATTCCCCCTGCTCAAATTCGAGATTGATCGTACGCAGCGCGGCCACCTCGACGTTAGTGCCGGGCTTTCGATAGATCTTGGACAGGTTCTGCACGGAGGCGACGGATGGCATATCGAAATTGTAGGGGATGCGATACGGGATGGTGTAGCAGAGCACCCTTGATAAGTGCGGCTGAGCGATCCATTGGCTTTGCCCAAGCGCGCATGGATTGTCATTCGCGCCTGCGTTATGTTCCAACCCGTGGTGATAGCGATTGCAATTTTGAGCTTGGCATTGCTAGGCGCAGCGGTGCTGGCGTACGGAACATTGCCGTTTTGGGGACAGTATTCGCATGGCCTGCTCATGATTGCTTTTTCCCGTAGATGGGAGTGGCCGCTAATTGCTCTGGTGGTCATTTTGTGCATGGCATTGCTGGCGCTGGTGATTTCGGGCAAGCGCCGAGTGTGGTGGCTCCTGGGTTTGGTACCCATCCTGCTCCTGCTCGCGCAGCGACTAAACAGTAGGTCCATGCGGCAATATGCGGTGCTAGATAACCCCCCCTTCGTAAAGGTCGACGATGCCCGGTTCCTGGCGGATTCAGATTATGTCGTCGGCATGACGATCAACAATGCCGCCTATGCGTTTCCCTATGCGACATTGAATTTGAATCCGGTGGTGGTGGGGGCGATCCACGAAACTCGGTTCGTCCTGCTGTGGTCACCGCTGGCTAACCGCGCGACGGCCAGCTTGGTGGATCGAGATATCAAGGGCCGCGATTTGGAAATCGTCTCCATGCCTGCGAATGCCACACTGGTATACAACACCCGCTTCGGTCAGTTCATCAACGCGTTGACGGGTGAGCAGCTTAATGGACAGACCCCCACTGGGTTCCACAAGGACTTTATCTTGACGAAGTTGCGCTGGCGCGATTGGAAGAAACAACATCCGTTGGGGCTGGTCATGTCAGTCGATCCACCGCGCGGTATCAAATTGATCAGCGAGCCGATGGAGCCGACGATGCCATTGCCACTGGTTGCGTCGTCACTACCTACCACGCGGCCATTAGAGCACATCACGATGATTGCAACGACGCAACCAGTTGCCGTATCCAGTACGAGCATCGGTATCTCTGTCTTGAACTTCAGCGCTGGTGCCGTGCGACTGCTGATGTTCCGTGATTCGGTAAGCGGTTTGGTCCGAGTGTTTGATCGCCGGGTCTGGGATGAGAACAATCACGAGGAAGTATTTCCGGCTTTCCGGTTGAAACGCGATGCCACTCATCCCTCGGGTGTCTTAATCGATGCAGATGGCCAGAGTGTATGGACGGTCGATGGCAAAGCTGTAGATGGCCCGTGGAAGGGTCAGCAATTGCGGCCCATTCATGAGGTGGACGAGGATTTATACTGGGGAGTTATGCAGGTGTGGTATCCGAACTTGCAGTACGTTCAGCCAAAAGTGGAATTGGAAGAATTGGCACGGCCCCCCGATAAACATCCTATATTACCGAACCGTCGCCGCCCCCATACACGATAAAAATGCTAGTGGACTTGTTAAGTCCAGGTCGTAGTGCGAGTAAATTCCTCGACCGGTTGTTCATCGGCGCTTATGCTGACTTAAGATCGATTGAGTAAGCGGACTAACGCCCGTCAGCGCAGGCCGCCGATGAATAGCTGAAGTTGAATCGCGCCCGATGGAAACTTCGAACAATCAAATCACATGGAATATTGCGTAATCATGGCGGGTGGTGCCGGCACGCGGCTATGGCCGTTGTCGCGCGGCGACACGCCGAAACAACTGCTCAAGGTCGTTCGCGGGAAAAGTTTACTGCAGTTGGCCTTTGAGCGACTGAAACCATTGGTGCCGGTGGAGCGCATTTTTATATGCAGCGCAGCATCTGCTCGTGAGGCGATCCTGGAGGCGCTGCCCGAGTTGCCACCCGACAATCTGCTCGGCGAACCGATCGGGCGTGATACCGCCAATGCCGTCGGGTTTCCCGCCGCCGTTTTGAAAACCCGGGATAAAGATGCCGTCATGGCAATCGTGACTGCGGATCATGTCATTGAGCCGCAGGCGGAATTCGAAAAGGCCATGCGGCTCGCGTTTAATGTCGTTAAATCCGATGGCAAGGCGATGGTTACCTTCGGAATCACGCCGACACATGGACATACCGGGCTCGGTTATATTCATCGGGGCGATACCCTGGGGGGTGAGGGTAACCGTGGTGCTTATTATGTGCAGGCATTCAAAGAAAAACCGGACAAGCCCACCGCCGACCGCTATGCCGAATCCGGCCGCTACTATTGGAACAGTGGAATGTTCGTATGGCGTGCTGACCTGGTGCTCGAAGAGCTTGGCCGGCACCTGCCAGCATCCCATTCGGGCCTGACCCAGATCGGAGCAGCCTGGGATACGCCACAGCGTCAGCAGATAGTCAACACGGTTTATCCCACGCTACCCAAGATAAGCATCGACTATGCAATCATGGAGCCGGTATCGCAGGGCAAGAGCGGTGCCCACCTGGTGGTGGTGGAGATGCCCGTACAATGGCTCGATGTAGGTTCGTGGCCGGCGTTGGCTGAGACGCTGGATAACGATGAACATGATAATGCGATCGATGCGGCCACGTGTTTGATTGTCGATTCCGACAATAACATCGTCGTCAGCAGTGTGCCCGAGCATTTAGTCACAATCATGGGGGTGAGCGACATGATTATTGTGCACACCAAAGATATCACGATGGTTTGCCCTAAGAGTGAAGCCCAGCGCGTCAAAGAATTAGTAAACAAAGCCAAGGGAAAATACGGTTCGAAGTATCAGTAGGCTCTGCGATAGGCGGCGATGGCATTACGCACGATGGCGATCGACCTGGGCACCCGGCGCGTGGGCATTGCCTTGGGGGATGATTTAAGCCGCCTGGCGACGCCGATGGCTGTTCTAGAGGTTTCAACGCCGGCGCAAGCCCTAGCTGAGGTGATGAAGTGGGTGGAAGCAGAAGCCCCAGATCAGATTGTCCTGGGACTGCCTCTCAATATGGATGATTCATCAGGCCCGGCGGCGCAGCAGGCATTGAAATGGGGTCGCGAATTGCACAAGTGCAGCGGAAAGCGCGTGCTGTTCGTAGATGAACGGCTAAGCAGTTTTGCCGCCGAACAGCAAATGATACACCGCCAGCGCGGGGGCCAAAAGCTGACGCGCCGTCAAAAAAAGGTGCGTCTTGACGCCATCGCTGCCGCCGATTTCTTACAGGCGTATTTGGACGGGCGTTTGCAACCCCTCCCGGATTCCTCCGAATAATTCATCAGATACAGCCTGGTATCGCCCGGGACGCCTGGGCGGGGAGAGCGGGCAAAATCCACAACAGCGGTGCGATCCGCTGGTATTAAGAGCGCTATACTCCCGTTTAATTGTCGTAGCTTTAATTGCTTAATCTGTTCGGAGAAGGTCAATGTTCAATGGAATGCAAAAGTTTCTGATTGTCAGTGGAATCTGTGCGGTTGCCGCCGCGCCGTCATTGGCCGGCCATCATGGTGGGGATGGGCACGGGGCGAATAACGGTGGCAAGGGTGCCAACGTCGATAACAGCAACAACAACAACAATAACAATAATAATGGTAGCGAAGAGATCTTCCGGGAGCAGCGTGCTGCCAAGCAGGCCCAGCAGGATGCTGCCAACGCGGAAGCGAAGTCTCAGGCAGATTCACAAGCGGCTTTGGTAGCCGCACGCACCGAATCAACCAAGGCCGAGGCAGAGTTCAAAGATGTAGTGACTCAGTTAACTAAAGAATTCGATGCCAGCCACGAAATGGCCGCCGCATTGGCTAATCAAAAAAGCGCTCAGGAGGCGGTCGACGGTCTTACCAAACCCTTGATTGCGAACATGGCTTCGCGCCCTGATTACGTGGCGGCGCTCAAGGAAAAGGATGCGGCTCAGGCAAAGGTCAAATCGCTCCGTGAAAGCAACGGTTCGAGCCAGATGGTGAGCGACGCAGCAAAGGACGCCATGGCTACCGGGACTCGGCTAAGTGCCATCGAAACCGAAGCGGTGAGCGCCAACCCAGAGGTTGCTGCCGGCCGTGCTAAGCTGGTCGCCGCAACTGCAAATGTTGCGCAGATGCGGCAAAAATTCCTGGATACTCTCAAATCCAACCCGCAGTGGATCGCAGCCAAGCAGAAGATGGATGATTCCAAGGCGGCCTTGGCCCAGGCACAAAAAAGCACCGTGGGTATTGCTCAACACACGCCAGCCAAAACCGATACCCCCATGACCCCGCCCCCCACTCACAACAGTACCAGCACGACTCAGCCTTCGAAGGGTTTGTTCGGTGGTACCAACTGATGCTCAAGCCGATAAGGCTCCACGAGATCGGTTTCTGCAAGATTGTCACGACTTGTTTTTCTGGGCGGGCGATGTTTTCGAAGTCCCAAGCTGCAAAAGCTCTAGTGCTTGTGCGCGTGTGGTTTCGGTGACGTGTTGCCCGCCGATCATCTCAGCCAGCTCCTCGATCCGTTCCGCCCCGTCGATCACGCGCACGCTGGTTTTTGTCTGCTTATCCACCACCCGTTTACGCACGGTCAAATGTCGGTCGGCATAGGCTGCGATCTGCGGCAGGTGGGTGATGCAGAGAACCTGGTGATGGCTTGCCAGTGCACGTAGCTTTTCACCGATGATCGAACCCAGGCGACCGCCGACATTCGCGTCGATCTCATCGAACACTAGAACGCTGATCCGATCGCTGGCTGCGAGGATTCCTTTCAGTGCCAGCATGATCCGGCTTAGCTCTCCGCCGCTGGCGATTTTTCGCAGGGGCTGTTCGAGTTGCCCGGGATTGGTTTGCGCGATGAATTCAACGCTGTCGAACCCAGACGGAGCGGGTTCCGCGTCATCAATGTCGTTGGACTGCAATTGCACGCTGAAGCGGGCCTTATCCATGCCTAATTCGGCCAGTTGTGCCTGGACCAGCGGGCCGAGTTTTTTGGCGGCGATCTTCCGCTTCTGCGAGAGCTGACCGCCCAGCTTCCGCACATCTTGCCGCAACGGCTCGAGATCTTTTTGCAGTGATGACAGGTCAACACCCGCCTTTTCCAACTCCGCAATTTGCTCCGCCAGATCGGCACGCAGCTTAAGCGTGCCGGGAACCGTATTGGCATATTTGTGTAGAATGCGGTTGATGGCATTGAGGCGTTCGTCCACTTCGGTCAGTTCGACCGGATCCATTTCTAGCTTGCCAAGATAGCGGGATAGATCAAACGCTGTTTCGTCCAGCGTGAGCGTGGCATCGCGCAAATTTTTAGCGATCCCCTGAAGATTCACATCCAGCGTTGCCAGTTCCAGCAGGATCGCAGCCATCATTTTCAGCCGTTCGAGGACCGACCCATCAGCTTCATAAAGCGCCGCCTGCACGCCGTTTGTTTCTTTCTTGAGTTTCTGCAGATTTTTCAAGACCGATGAGCGCGATGCGAGTTGCTCGTATTCATCGGCGTCCAATTCGACAGCATCAATCTCCTGCGCCTGAAAGCGATACAACTCCAACTGTTGCTGACGTAATGCCCGGCTGGCGGATAAATGGTCCAGGCGTGCCTCGGCTTCCGCCAGCCGTTGGTATACCTGCTGATATTTTTGTCGGAGCGGCCATGCTACGGCAAACTGGTCCAGCACATCCAACTGATTGGCAGGCTTCAGTAAAAATTGGTGCTCATGCTGCCCATGCACATCCACCAAATGCTCTGCCACATTTTTTAGCATTGCCAATGTAATGGGGTGACCATTGAGGCTGACTGAAGATCGGCCGCTGCTATACAGGCGGCGTGACAGCAGGATTTCTCCGTCTCCATCCAACGGCGTGTCGGCAATGCGCTCGATTTGTTCCAGCGATTGGGTGTTCTTAATTTCAAAAATTCCACTCACGCGCCCCTCATCCACGCCTGGACGCAGCATTTCGACTGGACTGCGCAGCCCCAGCAACACCTGCAGCGCACCAATGACCAGGCTCTTTCCGGCCCCGGTTGACCCAGTGAAACAGTTCAGGCCTGGGGCGAATTCGATACGCACATCGGCAATGATCGCCAGGTTGGAGATGTGCAGTTCGCGCAGCATGGCGGGGGGGATCGCAGTTAAGTTATATGCAGTGTTTAGCTATTCGATCCGTAGCGGATGTATCAACTCACTTTGCTGCCGGGTGCCGCCTCCTGCGAGGGCGAGATAAAGATGACCTTCCCAGTGGCCGCGTCGGTGGCCGCCAACATCATCCCCTGGCTAATCTGGCCGCGCATGGTGCGCGGTGCCAGGTTCGCAACCACGACGATGCGTTGCCCGACGAGTTGCTCGGGGGCATAGTGCGTTTTGAGGCCGGCGCAGATCTGCCGCTGTTCGGTGCCAAGGTCGACTTTCAAAACCAATAGTTTGTCAGCATTTGGGTGAGCAGAACACTCCAGCACCAGCCCGACGCGCAGCTCGATTTTAGCGAAATCGTCGAACTGAATAGTTGCCGGAGCCACAACCGGCGCCGCCGCTGTCGCCAAAGCAGGTGTAGCGGGGGCACCGGATGCGGCGGGTGGTGGAGCAGAAGGCGTGAGGTCGGGTGTACTTTCCATGACAATACCTCTGAAAATGGGAGGGTTACAACTCTTCGGTCACCAGGCTTGCGAGCTCCGATCGCTCGCTCTTGGCCAGCGTCACATGCCCGGTCAGCGTCTGCCCCTTAAGCCGCTCGACCAGGTAGCTCAACCCGTTGCTACTTGAATCCAGGTATGGATTGTCAATCTGGCTGGCATCGCCGGTGAGGATCAGCTT
>JBBSFP010000040.1:0-10875 GCA_038238625.1 Tepidisphaerales bacterium | reverse complement strand
GGGCCGCTGGCGGGGGTGCCGATTGCAATTAAAGACAACCTTTGCACCTCGTTTGCACGGACCACTTGCGCTTCGAAGATGCTGTGCAATTTCCGCTCGCCCTACGATGCGACGGTCGTGCAGCGGCTGGAAGCGGCCGGGGCGATTATCGTGGGCAAGACGAACATGGATGAATTTGCGATGGGTTCATCCACGGAAAACAGCGCGATGCACCCGACGCGAAACCCATGGGACACCACGCGCGTGCCCGGGGGTTCAAGCGGGGGGAGCGCCGCTGCCGTGGCGGCGGGGATGTGCTGCGCGGCCGTGGGGTCCGATACCGGTGGGTCGATCCGCCAGCCCGCAGCGTTGTGCGGATTGGTGGGGCTCAAGCCGACTTTCGGACGGGTTAGCCGATACGGGCTGGTGGCGTTCGCCAGCTCGCTGGACCAGGTGGGCCCGATGGCATGGACCGTCACCGATGCCGCCTGTTTGTTAGGCGTTATGGCCGGCCGCGATGCCAGGGATGCCACCAGCTCGCCGGTGGGCGTGGATGACTATTTAGCCGAACTGGATCAGCCATTGAAGGGGGTGCGGATGGGGATCGTGCGCGAGTATTCGCAGATGCCGGGGATGGACGCTCAGGTGGGCGATGCGATGGAGGCGGCGATTGCGGCGTATGTGCGGCTGGGCGTCACCCTGGTTGAGGTATCCCTGCCGCACACGCGCTATGGAATCGCCGCTTATTATGTGATCGCGCCATCGGAGGCCTCCAGCAACCTGGCGCGCTATGACGGGGTGCATTTTGGGCATCGCACCGCAGAGCCAGCGCATGACATCATGGAGCTTTCGAGCCAGAGCCGCGCCGAAGGGTTTGGCCCGGAAGTGCAGCGCCGGATCATGATCGGCACTTACGCGCTGTCGGCGGGGTATCACGACAAATATTATGTGCGCGCCCAGCAGACCCGCGCCCTGATCAAGCGCGATTTTGAACAGGCCTTCACTCAGTGCGACGCCATCATCACGCCCACTTCGCCGACCCCCGCGTTTGTACTCGGGCAGAAAAGCGATGACCCCATGCACATGTACCTGGTGGATGTGTTCACGGTCAGTTGCAACATCGCCGGTATTGCGGGGGTGAGTGTGCCCTGCGGCTTCACCCGGGGTGAAAAGCCATTGCCCATCGGTTTGCAGTTGCTGGGCAATGGGTTTAGCGAAGCACGACTGCTGCGAATTGCGCGGATGTATGAGAAGGCAACCGGCTGGCATCAGCGTCGGCCGATCGTCTAGTCGCTGACTTCGTTCGATTCTGGCCCAGCTGTGCCCCCGCGCAAAAAAGTTTCGATCCGAAGCTCGCCGGTATGGCTGATGTGGATCGTAATCGCCCCGCATCGGTTGGTGCGAAACAGGGGGCGATCACTGGCCAGCTCGTCGAAGCTGATTTGCTTGTGCGTAAGGGGAGCGCGGTTGGAAGCGACGATCCACTGCGGATTCACGGCATGCACGAACGCATCAGTGGTAGATTCGGCACTGCCGTGGTGGGGTGCCACCAGCACATCCGATTTGAGCATGCCTGTTTGTAAGAGCAACTCATTTTCAGTGGCGGATTGAATGTCCGCAGGGAAGAGGATGCTCCGCCCATGAGATGTCAGTCGCAGGACAAGGCCGGCTTCGTTGGTGGTGGAAAACGCATGATCAGCTGGGGGCCAGATCACATCCAGGGAATTGTCTGCATCGATCTGAAGATGATCCCCTCGATGAACGAGGTGGGACGACAGGCCGGCACCTTTCAGTTGTGACAGCAGCGCCTTGGCCGGATGGTTGTGCTGGCTCTGATCGGCAAAAAATGGATGAACATAGATATCGCGGGTATCAAAAGCGGTGATGGTGCCCGCGGCGGCGCTGATGTGATCAAAATCCGGGTGGCTGAGGAATATCCTGTCAACGCGTCGTCGGCGCTCGTGGCGGAGAAACGGTTGCAGCACCGTATGCAGCGGATCGCTCATCGTGCTGGAGCCATCATCGATCAGTAACACGGTGTCAGGCAGTTCGACCACACCGATCTGGCCCGCCCCAATCGCCAGCAACGTGATTCGGGTTTCATCATCCGAATAGTGTGGCCGGTGCAAGGCCGCGAGGGGTAAGAGGAGCAGGAGGGCCAGCGCGATTGCCGCGGCAATCCGCAGCCACTGCTGCGCGCGGCGCTGTCTGGCGGCAGCGGGAGATTGCTGATCGATCTTGATCTGCCGACTTCGGTGCAGAAGATAAAGCCCGACTGCCAGCAGAAAATACCAGGCGAAGATCGTCCAGATCGGTGGTACGGGAAATGGAACGGCGGCACCCGGGAGCCTGGCCAGCAGATCATTAAGCTCGAGCAACCAGCGCACCGGCATCGCGGCGATGGCGGCCCAGGTGTGGGCAAGGCTCGGCAGCAAAAGCGTGAGCAGAATCTTCACCGCGCCGCCACACAGGGCAGCAATCACCAACGGAAATAAAATCAGCCCCGCAAGAATCGCCCAGGGATTCATCTGCTCAAAATGCCAGGCCACCAGTGGCGCCGAAGCCAGCCAGGCAAACAGAGCAAGCGCCAGATAGCTCCAGAAACGTTCTTTCAGATTTAGCCAGAGCCTGTGATGCCAAGGGGGCGGGCGAAAGATCATCGCGACCTTCAGATCAAAATCCGCCTGGTCGCGAATGAATTGCAGCGCGGGCTTCAATGTCAGCAGGATCGCCAGCACCACGATGAACGTCAGTTGAAAACCAGGGCCATTGATGTCCAGCGGATGATAAACCAGCATCACGATCGCGCAGGCCGCCAGCAGGTTAATGCGATCAGCGCGAAGGCGGATCAGCAGTGCTATGCCAAAGGCAAGGCAGATGATGACCGAACGAGTCGCGGCGACGGATGGAAAGACGGCAATTCCATAGAGCAGGACAAAGCCCAGCGCGATGCTTGCCGCCAGTGCCGGACCCAGGAACATCAATCTGCCAGCCAACATCAACAGGGCCCCCAGAATGGCCAGGTGTAGGCCGCTGGTGCTCAACAGATGGTTGGCACCGGTCTGGAGGAACGCGAGGCTGGTGGCGCGAATCTGTGGGTCTCTGTCTCCCAGGAGCAGGCTGCGCAGGAATGCGTGTTCCACGCCATCGCGACCGCGGAACCCCTCCTCGAGCAGCAGGCGGGTTCGCGCAGCCAACGTTTGATCCCAGCGAGGGCCCGGATCGTGCACGACTTTAATACTGGATGCATGCGGGGAATCAAAAAACGCCAGGATGCGATTTTGGCGGTAGTGCTCCGCCCAATCGAATTGGCCGGGATTCATCGCGGGAGACGGCCGGGAAAGGTGCCCCGCGCAGCGAATCATCTGGCCGATCGATAGCCGCGTATTGGGTGGCGAGACCCGTAGCAGCACCGCGCCGGTGGCATCGACCCAACCGTGATTTGTGTTGATTTTGCAGACATGGGCGAGGGCAACCTGTTTGGGCAAAGGTGGGTTAAATTCCACCATCGGATTGCTGGCGATCCGGGGCTCTTCCACCAGAAGCAGTTCCATTTCCGCGATCACGGCGTCATCGCTGAGATCGTTGGCGATGTCATGAGGTGCGAAGTAAAACCTTTCGAGCTGAGCAGCCGCTAAACCCGCGAAGAGCAAGGCAGCAGCCAGGGCAGGCATCGACACCCAGGGTTTGCCGCGCCCGATGATCGCGATGATTGAGAAGAACAGGGGCAAGGAGGCATAGAGCAGCGGTGCCGGCGGCATGCGGGGATTGAGCAGAACCCCTGCCATGAGCGGCAACGCTGCCATCACCGCCGGGCGGCGGTTGGCCAGATTAATTAAAGGAGCGAGGCGACCGCGCGGTGATGGCATCGCCGGGAAAAAATAACGCAGGATGAGCAAGTTGAAAACGGAGCGAGTGGCGCTTCACGCCGAGCGCGTGGCGCTTCAGGGCGGGAATTGCTGCCGCCTGCCCAGGAAAGTTGCGATGCGATCAACGACTGCCCGACCTGCTTTTAGCGGGTTCCGCGATCGTTGGGGCGGAATGTGCTGCCACGGAAACCGTCACGCCGGGGGGGTGAGTCATCGCGCCGCGGGAAATCATTGCGGCGTGGAAAATCATCTCGGCGTGGGGAATCGTTGCGGCGTGGAGGATCATCGCGCCTGAACCCACGAGCGGGTGCTCGACGGGCATTGCGATTTCCTTCGGGCGCTTGCCGGGGCGTTGCGCGCTCTTCCTCGCGGGCGACGGCCGCTTTAACGTCAGGGGCATTGGGATTCAACTGCCCGTACTGAAAACCGCGCTGAAAAATCGCTTTCAACGCCGGCACCAGAAGATTGCAGCGACCGTGACCTGATGCTCCGCAGGCCACCCCAGTGATCCAGGCTTTGCGACGCCTGCCAATAGACAAACCAGCCATAATCCAATCCACAGTTGGAAGTAATCCCCCAATGTATAAAGAATAGGATAATTGTTTGGCGATGGCAAGCTTTTCTTCTAGGCTTGTGACGTAGGGACTGCCAATCATTCAGGCGGAAGGTGCGTTGACCAATAGCTGGGCCAAAGTTTGCTCTGGTGCAGAGATTCCAAGGCCACCATTGATTCGGCCTTTATGGCCGGCCAGCGCATTCCCGTTCATTTCATGCGGCGCAGGCCTTCCCACCGGTCTCATCGCCGACAAACGCGGTGCGTCGGTCGCTGTCCGATAAGTCATGCGTGTCGCTCAAAGTTGGGCTCTATTGGATTGGAACCACGCGTTCACAGAAGCAGTCAACTGTGGCCGCGCTCCTTGCAGATGACGCACTTGCACGTGCCACCTTGTGTGTAGTGTCTGAGGCCATGCAGTTTGCCGTCAGAACGGTCAAATCGCTGGAAGATTCTTAGGAACTGCATTTCTTCATGGCTACCGACCGTCGCTCCTTTGTCCAGATAACGCCGGACTGCATAAGCGCAAACATCTCCGAGTTGAATTCCCGGAAATTTCATGCTGTCCACAAAGAAAGGTGCATCCATTACAAACTCGAGCTGGCCCCACGGATGCCCTTGATTTTGATAATCAGCAAACTGCCGCTCAATATCTCTTTCCTTCTCTAAATCCCGATCCATTACAATTAGGCCTTTGTCTCCACTCACCAAACGATTGCTATACAGTCCTCTATAATGGGCCTTCCGTCCGAGATAGGCATCGAATCGGGTGATCACTTGCTCGAATGCCTGCCGCGTGCAATCCACTGACCCATTTATGACACCCGGATGTTTCTTCTCGATAGCTTCGGCAAACAGCACCAGACCAGTGTGACCACCGACCAAGTCGAGTGCGTCCTCGTAGAGTTGGGATCGTTGTGCACGACTCAGATGAGTGAACGGCAGCATTCGCCTGTGAGCCTTCTTTAGTGATTCGCGTTGCTCAGGCGTGGTTGCAGCTTTCAGTTTCTGGTCCCAGATCTTCACCACGTTATCGCGTCGGTCCTTATGTTCATCTGGTCGAATCCAGGAATCTGATTCTGCGCCCTAATGCTGATGCAAAAATCCTTGACGTGAAGCTCAAAATCTTCGCCTGGGTACGCGTACTTGCCCTTCAAGCCGCGCATCCGCTTGTTTAGTGCGAACCAAGTATTCTCGTGTACTGCGGCCCCGACCAACACGTAATGCAGCGTGGCATCCTGCTGCTGCACCGTTCCGGAGGCATCCAAATAAAGTAAAAACATGCGCGATCCGGCGCAAAAAAGGAGGCCCGGGCGGGATTTGCATCCACTCGTGCCAAGCGGCACTCCCAGGCCATAAAAACGTGAGTTGTTCTCTCGCTAATCGGCGAATTGTAGCGGTTGCTTTACCGGGCGTCAAAATGCCCGCTTCAGAAGCCTCGCATTATCGTAAACCCCCTGCAGGGTGGCGGGGGCGCATCGGTGGTGTTGCAATCGCGACCATTGGCAATACATGGCAACACGCCAGCCATGGCATCGTGCTTCTCTTGTTTTGCAAATTAACCATCAGTTCTGATCAAATGAAAATCGAAGTAGTTACAATCGCCTCGTCTACGGGTGATGAATCCCCAACTGATTACTAAAGGAGAGGCTCATGACTTCCAAGCCCGCTGCCGCTGAGATTTCTCGCTGGGTGAAAGACGCTGTGGAGCAGACGGCGGTGTATGACCTGCACACGCATTTGTATCCACCGAATTTTGGGAAGTTCATGCTCTGGGGGATTGATGAGCTGCTCACGTATCACTATTTGATCGCCGAGACGATTCGCGCCAGCGATGTCACCTATGACGCGTTTTGGTCAATGACTCAACAGCAACAGGCGGACCTGATCTGGCAGACGCTGTTCGTTGATCATGCGCCGCTGAGCGAGGCCTGTCGGGGGATTCTGACGGTGCTGAATAAGCTGGGGCTGGAGCCGGGCCCGGACGGGCTGCGGGAATACCGCAATTTTTTCAAGTCGCAAAAGCCAGAAGCATATCTCGATCGGGTGTTCAAGCTCGCCAACGTGCATACCTGCGTGATGACCAACGATGCGCTGGACCCATCCGAGCGGGAGCTTTGGCTCTCTGGCACGCCCATCGACCCGCGTTTCAAAGCAGTGCTGCGAATCGATCCGCTGCTGCTGGGCTGGCCAAAGGTCGCCGACACGATGCGCGGGTTTGGTTACGAGGTGGATGGGGATTTGGGCGCGGGTTCACTCAAAGAAATCCGCCGATTTTTGGCAGAATGGATTGATCGCATGAAGGCGGTCTACGTGGCGGTTTCGCTGCCAGCGACTTGGGCATACCCCGATGATGGGCCGACCACTAAAGTGATCCGCGAGGCGGTGCTACCGGTGACCCGCGAGAAAAATCTGCCCTTTGCCATGATGATCGGCGTGACGCGCCAGGTGAACCCCCAGCTCCGCCTTGCTGGTGACAGCGTCGCCAAGGCAGACATCGGCAACGTTGAGCGCATCTGTCGCGAGAATCCCGGCAACAAGTTCATGGTGACGATGCTCAGCCGCGAAAATCAGCACGAGCTGGCCGTCACCGCCCGCAAGCAACGAAACTTATTTTTGTTCGGGTGCTGGTGGTTTTTGAACAATCCGGTGTTGATTGAAGAGATGACCCGCATGCGCATGGAGCTGCTGGGCACCAGCTTTGTTCCGCAGCACAGCGATGCCCGGATACTGGATCAGATGATCTACAAGTGGAGCCATAGCCGCGCCATTATCGCCAAGGTATTGACCGATAAATTCAACGATCTGGCGACCGCCGGCTGGACGGTGACCGATCAACAAGTGAAGCAAACCGCGCGGGAATTGCTCACCGATAACTTCGCGAACTTCCTGGAGCGCACTCTGTAATAGGTATCACAACTACCAGCCGGGGATGGCGATCAAGTGGGTCAGATGAAGCGAATGTTTCCCGCTCCGGCCCGGCCCTGCTACCATTGATATCGATGTCCTACACCGTTCTTGCCCGACGATATCGGTCGGGAAATTTTGATCAGGTCATCGGGCAATCCCACATCGCCCAGACCCTTAAAAAAGCGATCGCCACCGGGCGAATCGCACATGCCTATTTGTTTTGTGGAACGCGCGGCACGGGTAAGACATCGACCGCGCGCATCCTGGCCAAGGCGCTCAATTGCCGCGCCGATGACAAACCCACCCCTGAGCCGTGCGGGGTGTGCGCATCGTGCCAGGCGGTTGCACGCGGGGACGATATCGATGTCATCGAGATTGATGCCGCCAGCAATACCGGTGTCGATAACATCCGCGAGCTGATCGAAAACTCCCGATATCGCCCGGCGATCAGCCGATTCAAGGTGTACATTATTGATGAAGTACACATGCTTTCGAAGTCGGCTTTTAATGCGTTGCTCAAGACGCTGGAGGAGCCGCCGGAGCATGTGAAATTCATTTTGGCGACCACGGAGCCAGAGAAGGTGCTTCCGACGATTCTTTCGCGTTGCCAGCGGTATGATTTCCGGAACATTCCCACTCGTCAGATTGCGGGGCATCTGAAGGAAATTTGTGCCAGCGAGAAGATTGGGGCTGATGAGGATGCGTTGTTGCTGGTGGCCAAAGCGGGGGCCGGGTCGATGCGCGATTCGCTGTCGCTGCTCGACCGGTTGCTGAGCGCCGGCGAGCAGCATCTAACGGCTGAAATGATCGAGCAGTTGCTGGGGCTACCGCGCAGCCAGGCAGTATTTGAGCTGGTAGCGGCGATCGGCGAGGGAGATGTCGGCGAGACCCTGGGGCGATCCCAGAAAATTCTGCAGACCGGCATGATGCCCGATACGCTGGCGGTGGCCGTGATTGATCATCTGCGCAACCTGCTGATCTTGCGGACCTGCGGGAAGGATAGCGAACTGGTGGAGGTGCCGGGTTTACCACCGGATGAATTGGCGCGGCAAAGCGACCAATTTGATCCCGGGGTGCTGGCGCAGGACATCACCATTTTGGAAGAATTGCGTCGCCAGATGCGGCAATCGCAAGCGGGGCGGGCGCTGTTTGATGCCACCCTGGTGCGGCTGGCGCTGGCACCGCAGTTCACCAGCGTTTCAGAATTGCTTAACAATTTGAGTGCTGGTGGAACACCCGTGATGGCGGGGCCTGTCCGGGCCGCCTCCCGCCCGGTGGTGGCGCAAAAAAAAAATGACCCGCCCGCCCTGATATCGCCACCACCCCAGCCGGCGCCGATGGTGGAGCCGACCGTGATGGCCATCAGTGGGGCTGAGATGAATGCCGCCCCCGGCAGCGGGGCGGTCGAGCCGGATGAAGATGACAATCTCCCAGCGGTGGGCAAAGTGTGGGACGGCCCGGGCCCGCTACCCAAGCTCGAATTGCCGTCGGCGAGAATCAATCCCATGGCAAAGACGGTGGTTGATGCCAGCGATTCGGATGCGGTGTGGTGCGCGGTTAAGACGCAGTTGCAAGACCGCCCGGGGATCTGGTCGTTGTTGGCGCAGGGGCGTTTTGCCGGGTTTGATGACAGTCGCGCTGTGATCCAGTTTGCCCCTTCCAAAGCGACGTTCGTTTCCATGCTGGAGAAGAACGGGAAGGCTGACCAGTTGCGGCAGGTATTGTCCGACATCATCGGGAAAAAAGTCGGGATCAAGTTTGACGTCGTCGATCTGCCGGAGACGCCGATACCGGTTGAAGAAGCCGGATCGCCCACGACCGCTGCGGCGGGAGCCACCGTGATTGCGCCGCCCGGGCCACGACTGACGCAGGATCTGAAAGATTCATTGCGGGATTCTGATGCGCTGATTCGTTGTATTATCGAAGACCTGGGTGGCGAAATTATCAAAGTGGAGTAGAGGTATCGCATGCTTGATGACCTGAAGAACATGAATCTCGGAAACCTGAACCTGGCCGACATGATGAAACAGGCCCAGGAAATGCAGGGCAAGATGCAGCGGATGCAGGATGAGCTGGCCCGCCGCCAAATTACCGCCGACGCCGGTGGGGGAATGGTGCAGGCGACGGTAAATGGCAAGATGGAGTTGACGAAACTGAAGATCGACAAGACGCGCGTTGATGTGAACGACACCGAGCTGCTGGAGGATGTGATCATCGCCGCCGTGCATGCGGCTCAGATGCGGGCCCAGGACGCCATGAAGCAGGAGATGGAAAAAGCCGCCGGGGACATGGGCCTGCCGCCGGGATTGCTGAAATAGTTTTTGTGGTCAACGTAGCTTGGGCGCGCGGACGGGGCATTAGTTTTCTAAATTCAGCCACTGCAATTCATCGGGCGTCAGTTCCACATCAAGCGCGGGCAAGCTGGTATGCAGTTCGCGCAGCGTTCGCGGGCCGATCAGAGGGAAGGTGGGGAAGGGCTGCTTCAGCACGAAGGCGAGCGCGATGTTGATGGGCAGCACGTTTCGTTTTTGGGCGAGCTCGAAGACGCGTTGCTGGCGTTGAAAATTCTCGTCGCTGTACCATGCCTCGACCAACTCGTGGTCATCGGTCAGTTGCGGGGCGGCGCGGCCGGGGACGAAAAATCCGCGGGCCTGGCTCGACCAGGGCATCAGCGGAATCTGCGTTCGCAAAAACCAGGCGCGGCTTTCAGGATCGCTGGCGGAGATGCAGCCGGGCCAGACCGGGTTCACCATCCGTGCCAAGCTGAAATTGTTGCTCACCGCCGCGATGCCCACCTTGCCATTGGCTTTCGCCCAGGCGTTGGCGGCGTCAATGCGCGGCAGGCTCCAGTTGCTCACGCCGATGGCCTTGATCGTGCCCGCAGCCACATGATCATTCAGCACGCCGATGAGCTCATCCACGGGCAAATCAGGGTTGTCACGATGCAACATGTAGAGGTCGACATAGTCCGTCTGCAACCGCTCCAGGCTTTCCTTGTGCTGGCGGGTGATACTGGCCGGATCGCAGTACGGCGTGTGACCACCCTTGTCGAGAATGACCACCTGCGAGCGCAAAGCGCGGGCGGCGATCCAGCCACCCAGGGCCTGCTCGCATCTGCCGCCGCCATAGATGTACGCGCAATCAAAGGTGTTCCCACCGAGCGTGAAAAATTCATCAAACATCACCGCCACGTGCGGCGGCGCGCATTGATTGTCCACCCCCATCACCAGCCGCGACACCGGCAGTTCAACCCCCGCGATCCGGCCATAACGCATGCGGTGCTGCGCGCTCGGCCTGACGGGTTTGCCATGAATCGGCTGGATATTTTGCGGCTTTTCTGACTCGTAGATCAGCCCGATCGATTGCCGCCATTGATCCAGCGCGCGCATGTTGCCCAGCGAGTCGTCCCAGCTCATGGCAGGTGCCGGGGCCTGGCGGCGTTCGATGTATTGCGCCACCACATCCGCCTCGATCCCGTAAAGCCATAGATCGGTCTCGACGGTAATCACGCGCGGCTCGGTTTCACCCTTGCGATTGACGATCAGTTGTACCGGCGTTCCCTCG
>JBBSFP010000039.1:0-10958 GCA_038238625.1 Tepidisphaerales bacterium | reverse complement strand
GAAACGGCATTGTCGAAGGCGCGCCGGGGGTTTGTCGGTACGCCATTCGTATGCGCGCTAAACTTTCCTCTGGATCAGCCAGCCCGAGCATCGGACCGCGGAGCACCGATACCAGCGGCAAATCCTGCTGAGCGTTGTCGAGGACATTAAGGACATTAAGCATGTCGCGGATTTCGATGGACGCGAAAAAACCGGTCGGGCTGTCGCGATGCGAGGGCACCCCCGCAGCCGCCAGCGAGCGCGCCAACTGGTCAGCCTTAAAGCGCATGGTTCGCATTAAGATCACAATGTCGCGATAGCGCAGCGGGCGATGGCTGCCATCACGTTCGCTGATGCGCATGTGCCCCACCATTTGCCGAATTCGGTGCGCGATGAAGGCCGCTTCACGCTCGGTCACATCCAAATCGTCGCTTGCATCGGGTTCACAATCTTCAACATTTTCGAGGGTTTCGACCCTCTCGTCCGCATCGGCTTCCAGGCTGGCACTCTCGGGAAGAATGTGCAGCTCGATTGGCGCGCCGGTAAAAGCCTCGTGGGCAGGCACATCGGCGAATGTAGCGCCGGGGAGAAGCTGGTGGGATTGGTCATACTCAATTTCGGCGGCACCCTGGGTCATCAGCCGTCCGAAAAGCGCATTGAGCGATTCCAGCAGAGGGGCGCGGCTGCGGAAATTCGCCTGCAAGTCGATCACACTGCCGATCGCCCCCGCCTGTTTGAACGAGGCATAGCGCTCCAAAAACCGCCCCGGCTCTGCCAGCCGAAAACGATATATGCTTTGTTTTACATCCCCGACACAGAACAAATTTGCTTCTCCATCCGACCGTTGCTCACGGCTAAGCGATCGGAGAATCGCATCCTGCACCTCGTTGATATCCTGATACTCGTCGACCAACACATGATGGAACTGCTCCTGGCAGGCACGGGCGAGGGCCGATGGACGATCCCCCTTATAAAGAAGCCGCAACGCCAGTTGCTCCATATCCGAAAAATCGACCCCACCGGCGCGGCGCTTGGCGGCGGTATAACGCTGGCCGTAGGCTTCAAAAAGACGCAGGAATTCCTCCGCAGCGGGAACCGTGCGTGCAAGCCCATCGCGCCATTGATCGGCGCTAAAAATGACTAGCGTTTTCAATTCCCCCTTGCCAGCCAGTGGATTGTGAATGGCGTCCAGCAACGCTAGTGCTTCGGTGCGTTTTGGCGTGGCGACGGCAACACCAGGCCGCCGCGGGATCGAAAACGCCCGCACCCGTGCGACCAAGGCGTCCCATCCCCCGTTGGACAGGGCCACTTTCCACTCGGCAATGGTTCGCTCGAGCGACTGAAGATGCTGCACGTATTTTTCAAAACCCTTCATGCGCGCGAGCAGCGTTATATTCCGCGTGCAGCGCGTGGCCAGATCGTTCAATTGCAAACGCACTAAATCCAATAATTCGCGACCGAGATCACTTTCGTCCAATGGCAGCGCCGCGCCCTCCCGCAATCGGCGGAGGGCGCTGGTCATCCAGCCCCCAGGATCTTTCAAGCTGCGCAGCAGCTCGTAGGACTTCATGATGCGGTCGATGATTGCTTCCTCGACACCGTTGCCATACGCGTCCAGCAAATGTTCGAATGTCGAGGCATCGGGGGCTTCAAATCGATGGGCAAATAGAGCCCGGGCCACATCGTGACGCAGCAGAACCGTTTCATCGGGATCGAGAATGCGAAAGCTGGGATCCAACCCCAGCAAGTGGAAATGCTGCCGCAACAAATGCGCGCAAAAACCATGCAGAGTGCCAATCGGCGCCCGCTCAAGCAGCGCCAATTGCCGATGCAGCCGGGGATCGGCGCTATCGGCAAGCCGCTGGCGCAGGGAAGCGGCGATGCGCGACTTCATTTCAGCGGCGGCGGACTCCGTGTAGGTGACCACCAGCAACTGATCGACATCACAGGGCGTCAGGTTGTCGCACACCAGATAGACGCAGCGTGCCGCCAGCACTGCGGTTTTTCCTGAACCGGCGGCGGCGGAAACCAGAAGGCTCCTGCCCACCGTGCTGATCCCCGCCCATTGCGCAGCGGTCCAGCGCGTTCCTGGGGGGGGGGAAGTGGCCGTCATCATGCTCCCTCCGATTCGGTGATCTGCTGTAATACCTCCACGCGGCCCAGAACCGGGAGCTTGTGGTATTGGTTGATCGCCTTGTCGAAGCGGCAAAAGGGCTGGTAGCTGCAGGTGATGCAGGCCGACTTTTTTCCCATGAGAAATGGCCGCACCGCGACCGCACCACCGAGGATTTCATCGGTGAGAAAAATGAGCCGTTGATGAACGAAGCTCAGCAGCGCTTCGAACTGCTCGGTCGTCGCAGAATCGGTCATCTTTCCAAGGCCGCCATCCTTGTTAATACGGGCATTGACAACCTGCGAAGCACCTTCTTTGAGCCCTCTGTCGAGGGCAGGCAATGCACGTTGGTCGAAAATCCCGCGTGGCTTGCAATCGAGGTCAAGCGCCTCATCGCCGGCAGGTGGCGCGTCATCCGGATGATTGACGGGGCAAATTTCGCGCAACAACTGCACATAAAACGCTGCCACCGGGACCCAGGGTAGCTCATCGGTACCAAGGGGGCGGGCGTGAATCGCCAAAAGGCTAGCGAGCAGTTGAAGGTCCAATCCATGCCGCACTTTATCTAAAGACAGTTGCTGTTCGCGCATCCGGTAGTCGATGACGGCAAACATCAATTGTGCGCCATCGGCGGCCACATCAACGCGATCGATTTTCCCACGTAAGTGCAATGCATGACCCTCGGGGGTTTGAAGCATAAGCGGAGGCTGGCTTGCAGTCGGTCCAAACGACACATCAGCTTTTGCAGGATAAAATCGACCCCGCCGCTGCAGAGCACCCTGGTTGGCGGCAACCAGTTCCAGGGTTTTGGTGACGTGACGCAGGAGATAACGATTGCGCGCCGTGCTGAGCAGAATTTCACCGCGCAATTCCTGGCCGATCTGGTGGGCCATCTGCTCGATAAACCGGGCGCGATGCGCTGGAGGAATATCGTTCCACGATTGCTTCTGACCGACCATCTGCCTCACCAGATCACCCAGCACCCGGCGGTAAGCGCTGGATAGATCGATGGCAGAAACTTCACCCTCCTCGCGGGTAGAAAGCTCGAGGCCATATTTTACAAAGTGGCGAAAGGGGCAAGCCGCGAACTCCTCTAGTCGCCGCGCGCTGGCGTTCAGCGGATCGCCGAATAGCTGCAGCGCCGCTGCCGGCGAGAGGGCGGCCTGGTTTTCGTACGTCAATGCGCTCCAGGCGAGGTCGGTTAGATGTGCAAACTGGGGCAGATGCCGACCCTCGGTGCGGAACCATTCATAAATCGCGCCAAAGGTTTGGTCGACCTCGTCGGTATATGATTCACGCATGCGCGCCCAATACATGAGTGAACTCAGAAGTTGCCTCGGCGTGGCTATCAAGCCAAGCACGCCGCTCGCTTGCGTAGCACCGGCTTGCGTATGCACCGGAAGGCCGGGAAACATTTGCCGCAGGCGCAACCAAAATCTTGAAGGACCGAGCGGTTTGCCCCCCTCTTCGCCAATCGGGCGGCTAAGCCACAAGTGTTCGGAAGCGCCCGTCAATGCGATGTAGCCCAGGAGAGTTTCATCGAGCAGGCGGCGGGTGGCACCAGGGTCAATTTGCAGTTGCCGCTGTGTGAGCGCGCGGCGATCGGCATCGGTCAAGACCGAATCTTCGCGCGATGCCCTGGGGAACAATCCCTCGCCCAGGCCAAGTATCAGGACGGCGCGCGCTTCGGCAGCGCGCGTGCGGTCAATTTGCCCGATAAGTACCTGGTCCACCGTGGGCGGGGTCAACGCCAGATCAAACCCCTGCAGTACCGACTCGACGATCTGCTGCAAGTCACCCAGACGCAGCGGTTCATCCCCCAGCACTTCGACCAACTGGTCCAGCAGATCAGTTAAACCCGACCACACTTGCTCATGCTCGGCAGCGGCTTCCGGACTTCCAGACAACCTTGCCTTGGCGATCCAATCTTGCATCTGCTCGCGCACTTCGAAGCGTTCAAGCAGCAACAAAAGTTCTGCGGCAACGCGACTGACGGGTACCAGCGCATCATTGAAAAACAAATGTGCCAGCGGTTGGACCCGCGATACCAGGAGGCGACGCAGGGCATCGGCGCGCGCCGATTCACTCGCGGCCAGGTTTTGTTCTGCAGTAGCTTCCTCGGCAGTTGGGTCGCGATCGTGCCGCCGCGCCCGGTGGTATTGCCAGGGCAGGTCGTCGGTCCATGCTTTACCTTCCAGACGATGCCGCAGGACATAGTTTTCCAGCAGATCGGCATCACCGGGCGCTGCCCCGGACAAGCCACCTTTCAGCAGCGACATGAGTGCGTCATGATCCCAACGGCCATCCGCCAGCGTCAGGGCTTGTCGGAGCAGGGCAAGCAGTGGGTGGTGCCACGCGGTCCGTCGGCGGTCGATAAACAATGGAATATGGTGCTCGCCCAAAGTCGTGGCTAGTGCATCATGGTATTGCTCGAGGTCGCGTACCAGCAAAACGATGTCGCGGAACCGCAAGCCCGAGGTGGTGAGTTCCTGAATTTTGCGGGCGGCGGCTTCTACTTCTCCAAGCCGGTTGTTTGCTTCAAAAAGTTCGACACCGTCATGTGTTTCCGGCGACGAAGCGTCGTCGGTGGCGAACATCTGCCGTTCGATGGCGCACAATGCAGGTGTGGTAAAACGGTAGGTTTCACCCAGCAGCGTTGGCGGCCAATCGACCGAAATCTGATGCTGCCGAAAAGCGAACCACAGGTCACGAAACGCTGATTCCACCGGATGAAAATGGCTCAACTCCTCCGGAAGCAGATCGGGCTCGGCCAAGATGGGACTTTGCGGGTCCATCAAAAGCGTAATGGTCATTTCCCGGCACACCTTCGCGATGCGCGCAAGCATCGCCCGCTCGTAGTGCGTGAACCGCACAAATCCATCCACATAGATCACTGCCTCCCGAAAAATCCGGGAAGTTTCAATGCGCTGTAGAACTTGGATCAGGCGAAGGTGTTGATCGAGACGATCCTGCCCCAGGTAGCTACGGTAAGCCTGAAAGATAAGGTGCACATCATGTAGCTTGTCAGCTAAACCACCAACGAATCCACCGGCATCACGCTGCAGGATTTCACGCAGGTTTTCCGGTTCTACTCCGCTACGTTCGAGTTCCCCCAAAGTGGCATCGAGGCTTGCGGCCAGGCCAATTTGATGGGCCACGCCAGCGTAAAATTTCAGCTTGGATTGGTGTTGGCGAAGCAGGTGCCCGAGAATCATCTGGCGGCCGATGGGGGTGACGGCCGGCACCATACCCCCGGCATCGCGGACGATGGCGTGACCGAGCATTTCAAAGGAGACAACGTGCGCCCGGCAGAAGCCCCGCAGCCCGCTGGCTACGGTGAGGTCGCGTTCGGCGGTGAAGGTCGATTGCCGCGGGAGGAGCCAGAAGATGGGTGGGCCAAGGGGCTGCTGTTGCAGGGCCCGCACGATCTGGGTGCGGCAGTGGTGCGTCTTACCGGTGCCAGCACGACCGATGATAAAGGAAACCGGCATTGATCCATTTTAGACGCAATCGAGTTGAATCTCATCTGGGTGGGCGGTTGGATTGCAGCAGCCGCGCCGAAACCAGTGCTCAGCGCCGGCAACCGCGGAGAAAATACTCCATGAGCTCGTGCCCGTGGGCGAACTGCAGATCGCTGGCGGCAGCGCGGGTTTCACTGAAGGTTGCCGGCATACGGTTGGAAATGTCGGTGCCGGACATGGCAAATAGCGTCGGGGCGTAACCGTGTTTGCGCGTGCGAATATTAGTGGGATGATCGGGCATCACCAGGATGCGCCATTGGTCGTTCGTCTGCAATTTCTGCAACACGGGTCCGACAACGTATGCATCAATGTGTTCGATGGCGGCGATCTTGGTTTTGACATCAGCCTGATGGCTGGCTTCATCCGGGGCTTCGATATGGGAGAAGACGAGTTCGTATCGGTCGAGCGCCGCTGCCGTGGCTTGGCCTTGGCCGATGTAGTTGGTGTCGTGAAAGCTCGTGATGCCTTCGACCTCGAGGATATCCCAACCGATCAATACTGCTAGCCCGCGCAGCAGATCGACGCCGGTGATCATGCACCCCCTGCTAACACCAAATCGTTTGTCGAATTTTTCCAGGTGAGGGACATGCCCCTGCCCCCAAAGCCATGTTTGCGTGGCGGGGTTTTTACCGGCTCGCATTCGCAACTCGTTCATCTCATGGCCTGCGAATAGCTGCCGGGAGACGTCCATAATGTGCCACAGCATCTCGCTGCCGTCGCCGCGCGGCAGATAGGGAGCGATCGGTTCTTCGGGAAACTCGTGCGGCGGTTTTGTGGTGACATCGATCTTGTTATGCCCCCGATACACGAGCAGGTTCCGATAGCTAACACCCAGGTGAAATTCTATATCAGGGATATTGAGCGCGCATGAAAGATCGTTGATCAGCCGAGCCGCTTCGGCGTTGGTAATCCCACCGGCCGAATGGTCTTTCATGATGCCACCGATAACGGTCACCAGGTTGCAACGGAAGACCCAATCGCTCGCTGAAAGCGCAATGTTTTGTGCGGCCGCCTCCAACGGCGCGCGGCCAGTATGGTAGATAGAAGGGTCGTATCCCAGCAGCGACATGGTGGCAACATCGGACCCGCATTCAAACCCTTCTGGAATGGTGCGCGCCGTGCCCAGCCGGCCGGTGGCGGCGATGCGATCCATATTGGGCGTGCGGGCGGCTTCCAACGGTGTGCGGCCGCCGAGTTCTTCCAGCGGTTCATCCGCAGCGCCGTCGGGAATAATAATTGCGTACTTCACCGCGCGAATTCCCTGGGTTGATCAATGATTCGGATGAGCACTGCCGGCGGCGCAA
Source organism: Tepidisphaerales bacterium (assembly GCA_038238625.1). Taxonomy (GTDB): domain Bacteria; phylum Planctomycetota; class Phycisphaerae; order Tepidisphaerales; family Tepidisphaeraceae; genus JBBSFP01. The sequence continues at coordinate 4,041 of JBBSFP010000039.1, read as the reverse complement.
TGGATGAAAGCGCGTTAATTTGCCGCAGGGCCGCCTGCATAGCACCTTCATTTGCCAAATGCGTGGTGATGACAACCGGAACGAGCTGCCCCTGGTCGGTTTCATGCTGATGAATGGCAGAAAGGCTAATGCCATGCTGGCCCAGCGCCAGCGCGATTTGTGCAAGCACCCCCGGCTCATCTTTGGCGGAAAGGCGCAGGTAATAGCGTGATTGCAGTTGCTCAAATGGGAGCAAGCGCGCTGCGGGGCTGGTATCAGGGAAAATGCGCAAATTGGAAAATTCGATCAGGGTGCTGCCCAACGCCACGCCGATCAGATCAGAAACTACGGCACTGGCAGTGGGCATCTGCCCGGCACCACGGCCGTAAAAAAGTGCATGCCCCAGCGCATGCCCGAACACGCTGATCGCATTAAAGCTCCCCCCCACTTCCGCCAGTACATCGTCCTTATGAACCAGCGTAGGATGCACCCGGGCGATCAAGTAATCTGCGGAGTCGCCACTCCCCCCGGCGCGTTCAGCGATCGCGAGCAGCTTGATCACATATCCCATTTCCCCGGCCAGCGCGATGTCAGTTTGCTGGAGGCGGTCGATGCCTTCGGTGGAGATCTCGCCGTCACCTAAGCGCACGTTGAATGCCAGACTCGCCAGCAGCGCCAGTTTCTGGGCGGCATCGCGCCCGGAAACATCGAGCGCGGGATCGGCTTCGGCAAAGCCGGCTTTCTGCGCTTCAGCGAGTGCGGCATCGTAGGTCCAGCCCAGCCGGGTCATCTGAGTCAGGATAAAATTGCAGGTGCCATTGACGATCCCGACCAAGGCATCGATGCGATTGGCCGCCAGCCCTTTGATCAATGACTGCACGATGGGCACTCCACCCCCGCAACTGGCTTCAAAACCGATGCAGGTTTTGTAAGTTTTGGCCAGGGCAAAGAGTTCAGCCCCGCGGGTGGAGAGAAGACTTTTATTAGCGGTGATGACGGGCTTACCCAGCTTCAGTGCTCGCTGAATGCAATCCGCCGCGGTGGTGGTGCCGCCCATGAGCTCGAGCACGACCTGTGTTTGCGGATCATCGATCGCCGCGGTGGCATCGACGCTGATGGTGGCTTCGCGCAACTGCCCCGCCAGAGTCGAATGCCGCGTCGGATCGCGTACGATCACATGTCGGATTTGAAAGTTTAATCCGGTTCGCTGGCGAAGCATTTCTCGTTGCTGCGTGAGGATTTTGACTACGCCACTGCCGACGATGCCATGCCCCAGAAGGCAGACACCCACCGTCCTGGTTTTGAGAAGTTCCGCAGTTGTGGTCATGTCGCGGTGACATTAGGCAGATTGGGATTTTTTGTAAAGCCACAGTTGGAGAAGCGCGGGCAAACCGCGCAACTTATCGTGCCCTTAGGGGGCAATGCTACTTTTTCAGTGCCTGCCAAGTGGTATTTCCGGTACCGGCGGCCTGCCCCTGGCCCGGTTGATAGCTGGGGTTGTTCGTTAAAACCAAGCTGCCATTGCTGCCGATGAATCCATTGCTATAGCCCGCGGGAACCAACATTTTCGCGCCGGTGGTGGGATTGGTCATGGGCTGTAGATCGTTCACGTATTGCATGAATTGCTCTTGCATGCCAGCCTTATCCTTCTGCTGTTTTTCGTAATTGTCGCGAATGTGATCAGATACTTCTGCCTGGGTTTGGCTGGCCAGCCGGTGCACGTTGTCCATGAGGATGCGGCCATTGTCGAGCATGGCCTGAAGTTTTTCCCTCTGCATCTGCATGATCATTTCGGCGATCTGCAGATAACGGTTGTACCAGCCCAGATCCGGGGTTACTGAATCGTGCACCGTGGTCAACAGCGGCAGCAGCGCGTCGAGCTTGCCTGCCGGTGCACTGTAGGAATGCACCTCGGCGCTCCATGGGAACAATTCCGGCGTGGGTAACCCGACCGCCGAGCGGATAAGGGTGCAGAAGATCACCTCTTCAGTATTTTCTCCGTTGGACGAGTAGGTGAAGCGGATTCGGCTGGAAAGCGCCCGGGTGTTAAGCAACGCGCGCTGCTTGACGTAATGATCCGCATATTCAGGCATCGGTTTGTCTTCGACAATCTTCAAATCCGCGGCGCGGGCCAGCTCCGGGCGATAGCGTGGAATGAGAAATTCCTTGAGGTATTGCTGCACAGAGTTGGGGAGTCTGCGGATTTCGACGCCGTTATCATCGAAGTTTCCCTCTGCATAGATTTTGTTGATGGAATCGCGCATCTGCCCGCCGGTGACATCGGCGCGCAGCTGGCTTTCGCGCTCGCCATCGATGTAGGCGATCTGCGGATAAAAGCGCGCGACGGCATGGCTGTTGGGATCACTGATGACGATGTCTGATGCGGATAAGCCCTGCCCGGCGGGGATCCAGGAAATTTTGCCTTCGACCTTCCAACCATCGGGAACGAGCAGCGAGGCGGCGTTCATCTGCAGGGTGGGATCGAAGATTTCGCGGCGGGTAAGGACGATGGTCTGTGCGGCCATCGCCCCAGGCGCAACGCCATCCGCGCCGGGTGGGTTGGCCGGTCGCCGCACCGGGGGAAGCGTGAGAGGATTGGTCGGGCGATCGCCAGCAAGCACGGCCGTGGAGGACGCTAACACGGCAATTGCGATGGCTAAGCCGCGAATCAGATTCGACATAAAAAATCTCCGTTAGACATTCAGCGAATTAACCGGCACGAAGTTAAGGAGTGCCGATGTCATCGTCAAAGATATTTTCGTCATGGCCTGGCCGGACTACGCGTCTATGATCGATCAACATGCCGAGGCTTGGCAGAGTTTTGGTCGGTGAACTCATGGATTGCCCGGAGATTGACCGGATCGACCATATTCGCGCGCTGCGCGGACTGGGGCGTATTAACTGGATCTCCGGCGCGGCGCGACGAATGCTGCGCCCGATTCTGGAGCTGGCCAGCCGTCATCAATTGCAAAGGTTGTCGCTTTTGGATGTGGCGTGCGGCGGCGCCGACGTGCCCATCGCCGTGGTCCTGGGGGCAAGAGCCAGGGGCCTTAATATCGATTTGACGTTGATGGATCGCAGCGGAACGGCCCTGGCGCACGCCCGCGAGGTTGCAGAAAGGGCAGGAGTCACGGTGCAGACGGTAGAAGCCGATATCACCGCCCAGTGGCCGGGCATCGACGCGGATGTGCTGACCAATAGCTTATTTCTGCATCATCTGACAACGGATGAGGAAGTGGTTGAAGTGCTGCGGCGCTTCGCAAAAAGCGCCAGGCGGATGTTGGTCATCAGTGACCTGCGCCGCGAGCGGATTGGGTTGGCTGCGGCATGGGTCGGATGTCACCTGCTTTCACTCAGCAGCGTAGTACACCACGACGGCCCGGCCAGCGTGCGCTCGGCGTGGACGCTCCCGGAGATGTCGCAGTTTTTGCGCCGTGCGGGGATGGACGATGCGCACATAAGGCGCGTCTTTCCGGCGCGCATGCAAGTCATCTGGGAACGGCCCCCCGCGGCGGAGAATGCGAAGTGATTTCTGAATCCAATCTAAGGGATCTTTCCAGGGAGATTTGGGATGTGGCCATCATTGGTGCTGGGCCAGCCGGGGGTATTGCCGCCGCGTTGTTGGCCGGGCACGGGTGCCATGTGGTGCTGCTGGAGAAATCCGCCTGGCCGCGGCACAAGGTGTGCGGTGGATGCCTGAATGCCACAGCGGTGCAGACGCTCAGGGATGCGGGGTTGCACGATGTTTTGCGAGGGGCGGTTATGTTGCACGAAGTAGCATGGCATGTGGCGGCGAATTCCGGGGGACGAGCATTGCATGTGCCGTTACCGGGCGGCGCGGCGATCGGGCGCGCTGAGCTGGATGCCGCCCTTGTGCAAATGGCGACCGCGCGCGGCTGTGTGTTCATCCCCGGCGTTAGCGCGATCGTGCAGAACGATGATTCAGCATTGGAATATCGTACGGTCCGGCTCCAGCGACAAAAACAAACGAGCCAACTGTCAGCCCGCATCGTGCTGGTATGCGATGGGATCGCTGGGACCTCGTTGGCTGAACACTCATGG